>NZ_JBFBJK010000019.1:0-216656 GCF_040686095.1 Streptomyces sp. NPDC086554 | reverse complement strand
GCGCCCACAAGACCATCGCTCAGCACCCGCCCCGAGCATCCGAATCTGCCCCGCTACCAGCACATATACCCGCCCAAACAGGAACGCAGCACTAGGGCCTGTGTGATGTCGTGATCAATCTTGCCGATCTGGACCTGCTTGGAAGGCGGATCCGATAGGAAGACGATCGTGACACGCAGACAACGAGCGTGCCTACCGCATTCAGCGCCTCTCCGCGGGTTCGAATATCCGACGCTACGCGGTACGCGACTACTGACCCAGGGTGGGACGGGGATGAGTCCGATGCCGACCATGCGGCTGTCGAGGATGTCGCTGCGCTGGTGGAGCTGTTGTAAGCCCCGCCGGACGGCAGCGATGAGGTCTTGCAGATCGGCGAAGCCCCGGTTGGCCAGGGAGGGTTCAGCGCAGGATGGACCAGATGCCCTCGACCGGTTGGAGGGCCGGTGCGTACGTGCCGTGTTCTCACCCAGGAGTGGTGAGGAGGTTGCTGATGTCAGTGGTGAGTTGGTGCAGTAGTGCTGGGGAGTGCTGTGCGGGGTAGGTATGGGCGCCAGGAAACAGGCGGGGCCTGACTGGTGCGGTGACCAAGGCATTCCAGGCTTCCAGTTCGGCGGTCGTGGTTACTGGATCGTGCTCACCTCCGTAGAGTGCCAGCGGGATGTCAAGGGGCGGGGCGGCCTGGTGTCGGTAGTGAAGCAGCAGCAGGAGGTCGGCGAGGACCGTTGTGCATACTGCGGCTGCGGCGGGTGTATCGAGGAGTTCTTCGGGGATGGGGCCGATGAGGTCGCGCAGCCCCTGCAGTCCGGCTGCCAAGCGGGCTGGAAGAGCGGCGGTGTAGGCCCCGAGGTGTGGTGCGGGGAGTGCGGAGACGGCCAGTAGTCGAGGCAGCCGCGCGCCGAGATCGCGCAGGTGTCGCACGGTGACGTAGGCCAGCAGGGCGCCTGCACTGTGGCCGAACAATACGTAGGGCCTGTCTTTTTCGCAGGCGCTGATGGCCGCCGCGATGTGGGCGCCGAGCTGCAGGGGGTCGGTCATGGAGGGCTGCGTGCTGCGATCGCCCCGTCCGGGCAGCTGTAGGGATCGCAGTTCCACCCAGGGCGGAACCAGTGAGACCCAGGAGCGGTAGTAGCCCGGCCCGGATCCCGCAGGTGGCAGGCAGTACAGGAGCAGGCTTGCCTCGGGGCGGGCGTCGAGGACGACTGGCTCCACCAAGGTAGGGCTGGAGGGCACCGTTGAGGGGTGTGCGCCAATGGTGGTAGCGGACAGTGGGACGCCACCGCCTTTCCCGGTCTGTGTGGGCGGGGAAGAGTTGAGGAAGCGGAGCCGCAGGGACGCCTGTGCGGAGGGGGCGGCGGACTGCGGCCCCGGGCAGGGTGTGGGTCAGGCTTGGACGAAGACGAGGACCGCGTTCTGGCCACCGAACCCGGCGGACGCGCTGGCCACGGCGCCCAGCCGGGTGGGGCGCGGTGACTTGGTGACGACATCGAGATCGATGTCGGGGTCCAGCGTCTCGTGGTTGGCAGTGGGCGGGATCAGTTGGTGTTGCAGCGTGAGCACGCTGGCGGCCGCCTCGATGGCGCCGGCGGCTCCGAGTGAGTGACCGATGATGCTTTTGACCGAGGTCACGGCAGGCGGCTGGGGGAAAGCCTGGTGCAGAGCGCGTGCCTCGGCCTGGTCGTTCAGGCGGGTTGCAGTCCCGTGCGTGTTGACGTGACCGATGTCGGATGGTGCCAGATCCGCGTCTGCCAGGGCTGCCGTCAGGCAGCGTGCCAGGCCGTCCCCATTGGGGTGCGGCATTGTGGGGTGATGGCCTTCGGCGTTGGTGGCATAGCCGGACAGGTACGCGCGTACGGTCGCCTGCCGTGTTCGAGCATGACGGGCGCTTTCCAATACGAGGACGGCGGCGCCTTCTCCGAGGACGAAGCCGTCGCGGTCGGCGTCGAAGGGGCGTGAGGCACCCGCTGGGTCGTGGTGGCGGGTGGACAGGGCGCCCATGCGGTGGAAGGCGGCTGCGGCGAAGGGGCTGGTGCAGGGGGATTCGCTGCCACCGGCCAGAACGATGTCGCAGGTGCCGGACCGGATTAGGTCCCGGGCGACACCGATGGCGGTGGTACCGGAGGCGCATGCCGTGCTCACGGCGAGGCTCGGTCCGAGGGCGCCGAGGTCAAGGCTGACCTCGCCGGCTGCCATATTCGGTGAATAGCGCGCGATCGCCGTGGGAGACACGGAAAGGTACCGGCGCTCATGAAGTTTTCGGAAGGTCTGCATGCCGGTGTCGTTGCTGCTGGCGCCGACGCCGAGCACGACCGCGACGCGCGTGCCGTCCCAGGAAGCCTTCTCGAGTGCCGCGTTGCGTACGGCTTCGCGGGCGGCCACCATCGCCATGTGCGTGAAGCGGTCCATCCTCCAGGCGGTACGTCGGCCCAGCAACTGGTCAGGGTCGAAGTCCGGCACCCGGCAGGAGAAGGACACGGGGACTTCGGCCTGTGCCATGGCCGGGTCCACGGAGGCGGTGGAGTGCCCTGCACAAAGAGTCGCCCAGGTGGATTCGGTCCCGACGCCAGCAGGTGTGACCATGCCGATGCCGGTGACCGCGACGTCGTGGCAGCTCACGAGGCCGCCCTGGCGGCAGCGAGGTCCTGTCGCGCTTGAGTGAGCAGCTCAGCGGCACGGCTCAGGGTGACGTCTGCGGTGAAAGCCGACGCGTCCTGCGTCAACTGCACACCCGTGCCTTCCTCCAAGATGACCAGCAGTTCAACGAGGGCGATGGAATCCATCTCCAGGTCATTGAACGTGCGGTCAGGGGTGAGCATTGCCGGGTCCAGGCCGAAGTGCTCGGCGAGGTGGCTGGTGATGAGCTGATAGCTGTCGTTCATCTGGTTCCTTCCAGGGAGTGATTGGCAGTCGGATTGCTGCCGGGCGAGTGGGGAGCAGGGGAGAAGCGGGGCTTCACTGTGGCGCGATGACGGCGACAAAGGCCCGTCCTTACCGTGCTGCTCAGGGCTGATCACAGCACTTACGGGACCGGTTCGCTTTCAGCGGGCGTCGCCGAGCAAGGAGCATGAGTGGCCACGCTGCGGTCCCTGCTGGCCGAGGGCGCTTGGAGGCGTGGATGCCGCCGTAGAGGCGGCATCCACCAGTTGGCACGTCCAGCCAGCTGCAGCACGGCAGGAACGAGGATGCCGCGGACGATGGTGGCGTCGACGACGACAGCAATAGCAAGCCCTGTCCCGAGGACCTTCAGCATGCTGATCCCCGATGTCGCCAATGCCGCCATGGCCACGGCTACGATCAGCGCCGCTGCCGTAAAGAGCCGACCAGTGTGAGCGATACCGGTGACGATCGCCTGCCGGTGGTCACCGCACGCCGAAAATTCCTCCCTGATGCGCGTCATCAAGAACAGCTCGTAATCGACCGAGGCACCGAAGGCGAGGGCGAGCACCAGCACCGGCATGGTCATCTCCAATTGTCCGGTCACGGCAAATTCACCGGTCAGGAAACGGCCGTGCCCCTCCTGGAAGATCCACACCATGGCGCCCAGGCTGGCCGTCAGACTCAGCCCTCCCACCAGCACCGCTTTCACGGGCACGAGGACAGAACGCGTGCACACCAGCAGCGTGCCCATGGTGAACAAGGCCGCCAGGGCAATCGCCCACGGCAAACGATCGCCGACTGCCGTAGCGGTGTCGACGGCGTGCGCCGTGCGGCCGGTCACCAGGCGCTCTCCAGGGGCCGGCACCTGGCGCACGCGGTGCACGACGTCCTTGGCGCCCTCGCTCTGAGCCGGTGCGCTCATCAGCACGGAGATGACCGTGCCGTGTACGCCCGACGGCGATGATCCACGCCCAGTCTCCGGCCACGCAGTCCCCGAGCTGTAGCTGCCAGTGGCCGCCCGTACGGCCGTGACACCGCCGATGCGGGACAGGCTCCGGGCGTAGCTGTCCACCTGTGCCGACCGGGCCTCGACGTTCACATCAGGCAGCACCACCTGCACAGTGCGCTCGCTGTCAACGGCGAAGGTCTTCGCAACGCGGTCACTGATGACACGTGCCTGCGCGGTAGCCGGCAGCACCCGCGCATCGACGACGCCAAAGCGTGCATGAAGAAAGGGCACCGCCAAGGTAAGCAGGAACACCGTACTGAGAACCAGCAAATGAACCGGATGCGCGGTGGTGAACCGGGCGATCGCCTGCCAGATACGGCCCTTCTCGGCGCCGCGGCCGCCTGCTGACTCCCGCCTGCGCCAGAGCCCGTGGCCACCGGGCAGACGATGCCCAATCAGCGCAAGCAGCGCGGGCAGCGCTGTGACCGTGACAGCGGCGCCCGCTGAGACCACGACGATGCCGGCGACGGCCAAAGACCGCAGGAACGGCAACGGGAGAACGAGCACGACGGACAGCCCTGCGACGACCGTGATGCCGCTGTATGCGGCTGCCCGCCCAGCAGTGCTCATACTGCGCACAATCGCTTCCTCCACGCCGCGCCCGGCGTCGAGTTCCTCACGAAAGCGCGTGACGACGAACAGCGCGTAGTCCACTGCCAGCCCAAAGCCGAGTGCAGCAGCGATGTTCAGTGAGAACACGGACATCGGCATCAGACCGTTGATCAGCCGCACGACGGCCAAGGACACGGTGACCGCACACACAGCGATCACCGTCGGCACCAGTGAGGCCAGCAGTGACCGGAAGGCAAGCAAGAGGATCAGCACAGTAAGCGGAAGAACGATCAGCTCCGCTCGCAGCAAGTCTCGTTGACTTTGCCGAGTGGTCTCCGCGTTCACCACGGCCGAACCGGTCAGCGCCGTCCTCAGGTCACCAGCGTGCCACTTCGCACCGGGGGCCAACCGCTCGGACACCCGCATGGCCGTGAACTCGTCACCCGACAGATCCAGGCGGATCAGAGCTGCCCGCCCGTCCGCCGACCGCAGCTCTGGCCGCCCGCTCGTCCAGTACGACACCACATGCTTCACACCGGGCTGGGCCCGGGCCCAGGCTGTCAGACGCCGGCCGGAAGCAGCAGCGACCGGGCCGTCCACTGAGCCGGTCGCTCGGGCATACACCGTGACGTCCGCCGTGCTCGCCCCAAACCGATCGGAGAGAAGTTGCTCGGCACGCGCCGCCTCGGTCCCAGTGGCGGTATATCCCCCAGAAGACAGCGTCGTGAACGCACCCACCCCTAGCACGAGCGCGACCGCAGCCACCATCGCGTGAGCGGCAAGGACAAGGCGCGCATGCCGGAGACAGAGCCGCGACAACCGAGCCAGGCGCCCGGCACCGGGGAAGCCTGCATCCGCCGCCAGCGCCGGTGTGCGAACGGAAACACTCATAGCACCCCTGTCGATTCAGCAACGACAAAACGGTGGACACGCTGGATCTGCCGGCCAGACCCCGGAGTACATCGAAGGAAGCAATCTGAACGGAGGCGCTCACAGATATGCCGACAAGTGCTCAACCCGACATCCGGCAGCCGCTTCGCGCGGCGGACAGGTGAGCCTTGACCTTCTCGAAGGCCCGGGCCCGCTCATCGATCCCTGCCAGCACTTGGGCAAGGCGCTCACGGGCCTGCTCACCCGCCGGTCGCAGTCCTGGCAGACTCCACACAGACAACGACCGCAGCAGCGGTACCAGCACCTCATCGTGATGCACCCGCAGGTCATAAACGCCAGCCAGAGCCACATCCATCGCCAGCTGGCCAAAACCAGGCATCTGCACTGCCGGCATCTGGAAACTCTCCACGCATTCACACATCGCTAACAGCACGGCATCGGCGTCGATGTGTAGCGCCGCTTCCAACAAATCCCGATAGAAAACCATGTGCAGGTTCTCGTCCTGCGCAATCCGCGACAACAGGCGTTCACACGTAGCATCACCGCTGTGGCGTCCGGCATTCCGATGCGAGACACGCGTGGCCATCTCCTGCACCGCCACATAGACAACGTTCGCCATCATCGTTTCTTGGCGAGGCTGATAGCCGGTGCGCACCTGAGACATCCGCATCCGTTCCAGCGTCACGGGATCAACCGCGCGACTGGAATGGATATAGGCCCGCAAAGCTGTACTGTGCCTGTCCTCCTCAGCTGTCCACTGGTCGATCCACTCACCCCACGCGCCCTGCCGGCCGATATGCGTCGACAAAGCCCAGTGGTAACCGGGTAGATTGTCCTCCGTCAGCAGATTAAGCATCAGAGCTGAACGAATTCCCGGAGAAAGCGCCGACTGGTGTTCCTCCCACGCTGCCCCGCCAAGAGGACCGTCAAAATTCCGTCCTTCACCCCATGGCACGTACTGATGCGGAAACCACTCCTGCGTCCGTGACAAATGCCGATCGAGCAGTCGACATACCACGGGTTCCAACTCGGTGAGCCAGCCCGATTCAAGAGTATCTGGGTCGGAGGCGGCGTTCATAAGGTGAAGTATTCACCGTCACGTCGTCCCGTCGCGATAGCGCGCGCAGGTAGACGCCGGAAGTGACCCCTATGGAGGGTCCAATATGATCAACTCATAGGCGTCATGCTTCATTCACCATCATCCGCCATTCGGTTTCACTGGCCCGTGCTTTCGACGGGGCGTCCGGTGTCGTTGCTGCGACGCAGGCACGGCGATCGCGAGGTGCCGGGCGCGTGCTCGTCTCGACGCCGGGCTGTACTTGGCAGCAGTTGCCTTCCGCCTCGTTCGGGCCCTGGGATGCGACGGCTCTCCGAGCAGCTCGGTGTGATCCCCGAGGAGTGGCTGCACTCCACCGTCCAGGGCATCCACCACGTCATCGATGACGACCAGATGGGCAAGCTGGGGCAGGCTCTGCGCGGCCAGCTGCAGGGCATGAAGCCGTTCCCGGTAGCTGGGCCCGGTGTGGCCTGGGATCACCGCGGTCACCGTGGCCGTCTACCCGGAGGACGGCATGGCGGCCCTGAACGCCCGCGTGCGCGCGGCCGCCGAAGAGGTTCCCGGTGTCTCCCTTCGAGAGCGTGAGCAGCGGTTTTGGGCTCACGCATCGCTCTCGTACGTCCGCCAGGACTTCGACGGCGACCGGCTCAATCGTGCCCTGCGGGGCGCTGCGTCCGCCGCGGGTCGACATCACGATCGACCGGGTCCATCTCGTCAGTCAGTACCAGCACCCGGACAAGGGCTACTACACGTGGGACACGATCGAGGAGTTCGCGCTGGGTTAGTTAGGAGGAGTTCGGGCTCATTTCGCGGCCCGGCCCGAGGTCTTGGAGCGGGCGGCCATGTCGGCGGCGTAGCTCATCCAGTCGCCGCCGCTTGCCCGCTGCCAGGCGACGGCGACGGATACGTGCACGCCGAGCATTTTCGCTAGGAGCCCTGCGGGCACCTGGGACGCGAGTGTGAACAGGGCCGTGCTGCGGCCCTGCCGCGCCTTGACACCGACTCTGGCCAGGCGCTGCTGCAGCTGCGACTCGTGGATCGGCCGACCCGCTGCACGGCCGGGGAACAGCCAGTTCCCCTTCGTGCCGGATCAGCGTGTTGCTCGCCCGGGTGGCGACCAGCTCCAGCATGAGCGCGTCCAGCGGTTCGGGCAGCTGGATTGGCCGCTCGCCGAGGTAGAGCAGGACGTGCTCCTCGTCCTGGCGTACGCGATCGCAGGTCAGCCGGAGGATGCTGCTGGTGGTCTGGGCATACAGCAGCACCAGGAGACCGGCGACGCGGTCTGCCGCGGACAGGCTGTCGTCATGCAGCAGTCGTCGGGCGACGGTCCAGCGTTCGTCCCCGTTATGCGGGCCGGCCGGGCCGGTCCACCGGATCGCGCGGGCTACGAGATCCGGTGCCGTGTAGCGGCGGTGGACCGCCCAGCGAATGAAGGCCGAGCACTGCTGTAGGTACGACGACTTCGTCCGGGCGTAAGTCTCGACGTCCGTCTGCGTGCACGTGCTGAGGGTCTTGCCCTGGCTCTCCAGCCAGCGCAGGAACGCATCGGCCGCATTTGCGTGCGCGCGGACGTTCCGGAGCTGCTGGTGGGAGGCGGGCTTGTTGTTCAGGCGTCCGCGAAGGCGCCGGAGCAGGTGCCAGTAGATGAAGCCGCGCAGGGCGCGCTGGTGTTCGCCGGGACCGAAAGCGTCGAACTTGTCGCGGACCTCGTCTTCGAGGCGGAGCAAGCCTTCGTCGCGGAACTCCAGCGCCCCGACGGAGACGAGCACCGAGCGGAAGTGGTCGAGCGTCTTGCTGCGCGGCATCGCGTCGAGCGCGGCGTGAGTGACATCGGGGTGCTCGCAGACCAGAGCGGTGATCGTGGCGCGGACGTTCTTCTTGCGCAGCCAGGTGATCGCGTAGTCCGGATGGTCGACCTGGACGAGGCGATTGCGCAGCAGGTCCAGTTCCGGTGCCACGGTGCCGTCGTCGCACGCGAACAGCCCGCGCAGCCCGGCGTCGAGGCTGCACCGTGTGCAGGGCGCGGTGGTCAGCTGCCAGGTCCTGTTGCACAGACGGCACCGCTTCCAGAAGTCGGGGTTGACGCAGCGGGCGCACAGCGGCTCGCCGAGAGTGTCGCCCCTCACGATGCCGCTGTCACCGCACCGTGAACAGACGATCCAGCGGCCCTTGCACAGGTCGCACAGGGGTTGTCCGGTGACGCGGGAGATGGTGCCCCGCCCGACTCGGCGGCAGATGCTACAGGTGCGCTGAGGGCGCGGCCGGCACTGCTGGCACACGGGCCCGGCCTTCGTGCGTCCTGCCACCCGGCGCCGGTTCCCGCACCCCGAACACACCTCCCAGTTCCGCGGGTCGCCAACCCAGCACGACGGGCAGAAGACCTCGCCGTTCTCCTCGGTGTGGCTGACCGGCTTCGCCTTGCCGCACCGGCTGCAGGTGGCGGCGTGCGCCCTGGAATAGCAGTACCCGCACACCCGCTTTCCGGCGAGCGGCGCTCCCAAAGGGACGAAGCCGACCGCACTCGGGGCACGGGGGCACGACCACCGACTGCGCACCGGCCGCGCGAAGGGCGTCGATAAACCGCAGGACCCCCGGCACCGGCGCCAAGACGCCCTCCCCGGTTAGCAGTTCGGGACGCTCGATGACCGCCGCAGCGATCTCACGGCGCCCCGCCGGCCGCCCATGCGCGGCCTCCAGCGACTCGATGATCCTCCCGGCGCTGAGCGACGCGACGGAGCACCTCAGCTTCGAACCGCGCTCCCAAGCGGAAGTGGAGCAAATCGTCGCCCGATCGATCGAATCGGCCACCACCGCCCCGCGGACCGAGTACGCCGTCGCGGTCGTTCTCCGGGACAACAGCGAACTGATCGGGTTCGGCCGCCTGGCCATGGACCCTCACCAGCAACGCGCAGCCACTTTCGGCTTCGCTCTCCGACCCGACGTGTGGGCCAGGGGCTACGGCCTCAAAACCGTCAACCTGCTGCTCGGGCTCGGCTTCGAGGACCTGAACCTTCACCGGATCTGGGGTACCCGCGCGCCGCTCAATGAGGCATCGGCGCGAACGATGCTTAAGGCTGGCATGGTCGAAGAGGGGTGCATCCGCGAGCACATCCAAAAGGGAGGGGCGTGGCGCGACTCCGTTGTCCACGCCATCCTCGAACGCGAGTGGAAGAACCGTGTGCTCCCCGCGGCATGACGCGAGTACAGCTCCTTCGGGTCCCGAAGGGGGCCCGTGTCTCAGTAGGGAGCCCGGTCGGTAGTCACCCGCCGACGCGGAGCCCGGCGGCTGAGGAGTCGGCCTGTTGTGATCTAACCGGAGGGTACGCCCGGCGCACGTGAGTCCGTCAACGATCAGCAGGCGCACCTGGCGCGACCGGACCCCACACCGCGTCCCACCGCAATGACGAGCCACCTCTAAACTTGAGTTTTAACCTTCGGCTGGCATGCCGAGGTGGCGGTGAGGGCACTGGTTCAGCCACTGACCGAAGGCGCGCCTTCCGGGGCACTGAGCACGGCCTGTGGCAGGTAGGCCGATTGGACGCGCAAGTCCCAGCCATGTACTTGGACTGCCAGTGCGGCCAGGGCGACGGTCTTGTGCGGCAGGAGGCTTCGGGGCGGTGCAGCGGACGGTGTGCTCTCCCGGTGATGGACAAGACGGTGCTCCAGGGCTTGCTCGAAGGCCGACTGGTCATCCTCCAAGAGCACGCGCAGCAGATGCTGATCCGGCGTCAGCGTATCGAGCGCACACAGCTGCCGCAGAGCTCGGCAGCGGTCACCGCCTCGCGCAGCTGCGAGACGAACTGGTCCCGACTGCGGAAGCGGGGAAGGCCGTTGACTGTGGCCAGAGTCTCGATCGCGTCGAGCCGGTAGCGGCGGACGACCTCGCCCAGTGCCTCCCACAGCACGTCGTCCCGCTCCCACTCGGGGTCGATGATCGTGAGCTGCCACGCTTCGACGACGCGGGCGAAGGCGCGGCGGCCGACGATGTGTTCGGGCCAGATGGTCCGCAGATCGCGGACGCTGGAGTGGCTGCCGAAGCCCGTGTCGCCCTTGCCGTCGACCGTGGTGACGGTCATGCCCTTGCGCTGTTCGCCGGGCGTCATGCCGTGGCGGATGACGGTGAGGTCGGCCTCCAACTTGCCGGCGATGCGATACGCGCCCCTGCCCTCTTCTGCCAGTCGTCGAGGTCGGACTGGATACGCCGGGTGTGGTGGTGATCCGGGCCCAGCACCCGCAGCTGGTCGGCAACGACTTCAACTGCCCGCGTGCTGGAGAAGCTCGGCTTCGTGCGTGAAGGGACGTTGCGGGAAGACTCTGTCGTCAACGGCGAGGTCTCTGACTCGTGGGTCTGCGGGCTGATCAGGCGGGAGTGGCAGCCGTCGTCCGAGCCGGTTTCCGCCCACTGAGTTCCGTCGCTCGGCACGCGGTATCGGCTAACCCCAAGCAACTGATCACTGCGCCTCATCCACACGCAACAGCAAACCGGACAAAGAGTTGCATACCATCCTCTGAGAGACAGGCCCTACGCGTGGGCCATGGGGCCAGTACTCGTCGCCGCCTCGTCAGGCGGTGCGCCGGATCCGGGAGAAGGCGGGGACCGCGGCGAGGAAAAGCCAGGTGGTGACGATGAAGGGCCAGGTGAGGGTGCGTCCGCCGAAGGGCGCGAAGTAGGCGTTGAGGGAGGCGGTCAGCACGGTGGTGGTGGCCACGCCCGCCAGGGTGTAGGTCGTGCTCGATACAGATCCGGCCAGGAAGATGGTGCCCAACGCGATGGCCACCAGGACCGCGTTGTAGCCGTAGACGCCCACGGCGACCGCACTCGGCGGGGCACCGAGTGCCCAGGCCAGGAGCACCGCGACGGCGCTGCCCAGGGCGGCGGCGAGCCCCGGACGAAGCCCGGCGACGAACAGCGCCACCAGCATGATCAGGCCGACATACCAGTGGGCCGAAAGCCCGATCTGGGAGATGTTGGTGAAGAACCCATGCCACAGATCGGTCCAGGTGTAATCGACGTCGGCGGTGGCCCTGACGGGCAGAGCGGCGGGGCTTCCGCCGTGCCAGACACGTGTGAAGGCGGGGGCTGCGACCACCACTACCGCGCAGACGATGCAGAACGGCGCGGTCAGCACCGGAATCTTCCACGGCGTCAGCGCGGTGGACAGTGCCGCGCAGAGCAGCACGCAGAGGACGGCACCGCCGACGGCCAGCAGGTAGGTGGAGGGGTAGTGGCCCAGAAAGACGAGCAGGGCGATGCCGATCAGGCAGCCGCTGAACCCTTGCAGTCCGATGTCGATGCTGCTCTTGTCGACGCCCAGGGCGTACGCCGTCGCGGTGGAGACCACGGTGCCGAGCACCGCGAAGACACCCGTCTGCCAACTCTCCACGAAGAGCGCAAGCAGGATGAGGCCCCCCGCCCATACGTTCGCCTGCAGGCTGAGCTGCGCGAAGCCACGGGCCAACTGCACCGTGAGGCGGACCGGCCCGGGCGGGGCGGCGGCCTCCGCGGTGTCCGGTGCCGCGGTGTCCGGTGCCGCCGTGTCCCAGGTCTCCGAAGTGGTCATGGTGGTCTCCAAGTCGGTTCGGGTGCGATGCTGATGCGCCGCCATGGGAGGGGGCCCCAAGGCGCGCGACCGCGCGACCCCGAGCCCTCACGGCAGGACGTGGGTCGCCGACGGGGCCGGGTCGAACTGCCACGGTCCGTCTTCCTCGCGAATGGCGAGGACTCGGCCGCTCGCCAGATGCACCCCCGCCCCCGCGAACCAGCGGGCTTCACTGGGATCCCACCAACGATTCCCGACCCGGAGCACCTCGTGGTGCACCACCGTCCGCCCGATCCATGCGTCGCTGGACTGTGCCTCGTTCCAGCTGGCTCGCCAGTGTGCGGCAGCCAGCGGTGCTGTCAGCAGCGCGGCGCGGCCACGTGAGTAGGGGATGGCTTCCCGCGCGAGGATCGACGCCGCCACGTCGGCGTGGACCCCGCAGTCGCCTCTGAGCTCGTCCTGGTGTGCTAGGTCGCACCAGTGCGCCGGCCACCGCACGGGCCCCCACCGGATGAGCACGGGAACGCTGGCGAGGGCGGCTCCCACATCCGCGTACTGCGTGAGCCGGGCGAACACGCCGTGCCTGACCGCTTGGCAGCACTGTTTCGCATGGCTGGCCATACGGGACAGGCCGATCCCGTCGAACTGCTTCAAATCTGCCACCAGGCCCGTCATGACTCCCCCAGTTCCCGCGGCACGGTCCCGCGCCCGAAGTCGTAGGCCATCGAGGTGTCGTACGCGCCGCACATGCCGAACGCGAGGTACTCGCCCTCCCGGACGTCGTCCAGGGAGAGCCGGCATGCGAGCACGTCGTGCTCCATGCAGGATCTGCCCAGAATCCTGCTTCGGCCGGGGAGCAGCGGTACCCAGCGCGATCCGTCGAACCGGGCCACTGGGTGAGGCCGGTGCGGCCCCTCGGGCATGTCGCCCGCGGCCGCGTCGACGACGATGTCGCAGCTCCGGCCGGATTCCCGGCGCACCAGGACCTGTGTCACGACGGCGGCCGTCGGCTGCGTGAGGAGCTTGCCCGGCTCCAGCACCAGCAGCGGATCTGCCTCGCGTGCTGCGGAGGGGCCGTGCGCGAGCACGTACTCCAGCGACGGACGCAGGTGCGGCATGTCGTCGACGTGCCACCCGCCGCCGACGTCCAGCACGGCCGGCGGCTGACCGAGCTGATCCGCCAGCGGATCGGCGGCTCTCAGCGCCGCCGCGCATTCGCGCTGCCAACGTGGCGCGCCCACGATGCTCTGGGCGCAGTGGAAGTGCAGCCCCCACCGGGCGCCGAGCCGTCGGGCCAGCGTGCCGAGCAGCCCAGCCGCCCGGCTCATGACATCGCGCTCGTGCAGCGGGATGCCGAATCGGCTGGTGAGGGCGACGGGGGCGACGCGGATGCCGACGACGTCGGCTGTCAGCTGGAAGCCGTCGTCCAGCAGTGTGTGCACTCTGCTCAGTTCCGCCACGGAGTCGGCGAAGAAGGCCCAGCAGCGCACGCGGTCGGCGGCGGGCCACCACTTCGCGGGCCCGTTGAGGATCGCGCGGTCGGCCGCCAGGCCGAGGCCGTCGGCCACATCGAGCTCGGCCAGGCTGATCGCCTCGGCGACCATGCCGAGGCGTGCGGCCTCACGCAGCACCGCGGGCTGGGGGCACGTCTTGACGCTGTGCGCCAGCCGCACCCTGCCGAGCCCTTCGACCTGCCGCTGCAGGGCGCGGACCTGCTCGGTGAACAGGGAAAGCAGGAGATGTCGGCGCGGAGTGACCCCGTGTCCTGGAGGTTCGAGCAGATCTTCGAACCCTCCTGCCCGTGCGGCTGTCGCGGTACGGCCGTCGATCGATTCCTCGGTCGCCGCAACGCGTTCGGTCGAGAGCAGCCGTCGCCGGCCCAGTGAGGGCATCCCTGACGGATGCTTGTCCGCCGGGCGGGACAACTCGCCAGCCGCCCAGGTGAACGGGGTGATGCCCAGAGACGGGTGGACCGGGATCTCCTCGACCACACGGGTGAAGCCAGGAGCCAGGGGCCTGCCCCGGTCGGCGGCACGCCCCGCGACCAGGGCCGCGGGCAAGTTGGCGCCGCACACCGAAGTACCGTGGATCCAGGCGGGCAGGCGTGGGTTGATCTCCATGAGCGTGAGTTCGCCGTTCCAGCCGCGGATCAGTTCCAGCTCGCCACCGCCGCTCCACAGGGTGTCGGCGACGAGGCCCGCCAGACGGTCATGCAGCGTCCCGTCCAGTTCCGCGACTTCCCCGGCCCACGTCTTGCCTTCGACCGTGATCATCGCCTTCGTCATGAACACCGCGTCGAGGAGTCGGCCGTCCAGGGCGCAGAACGCGATGCTGCACTCCTGGCCCGCGACGTGTGCCTCCAGATGCCATCCGCCGCCCCACGTCTGCTCGACGATGTCACCCAGAGCCATCGCCTCCCCGGCGGTGAAAGCCCGAAACGCGTCGTAGTGCTCGCCCTTCACCCACACGCCGTGAGGAGATCGGCGGACGAATCGTTCGATGGCCTGCCAGCTGGTGTCGGTCTCGTACTCCGGAGAGCGGACGCCGAGCCGTTCGGCGGCATCGAGGGGAGGCTTGCGGACCAGGTCGAGCGCCGACTTCGAAGGGGCCAGAACCCGGTCGTGGGAGCCCAGCTCCGTCGCGAGCAACCGGACTTCCAAGTCCAGGCAGGGGATCAGAAATGCATCGTCGGGCGCCAGAAGGCGGTCTATCTGCTCGCTCCAGGTGGCGAGGTGCATGCGGCTCCATGGCGGCAGGCACACCAGATCGTCGAGGATGTCCGAGTGCAGTCCCGAACTCTCCGCCGAGTAGTCCACGCCGACGAGCCGGAGATCGGGCCAGGCGAGACGCAGGGAGCGTGCCACGCTCAGGCCTGGTGACGGGTTCGGGCCGCTATGCATACCGCTGATGAAGACCGTGCCGACGGTTGTCGCGGGTCCGAAGGGAACCGCCGCCTGCTCCCGCCTGGCTGCGAGGGTGATCTCACGGCCCGGCCGGAACGGCGTGCGGTCACAGGAGACCGCCTCCAGCGCACGGTATTCGCCTGGATATTGCCCTCGACCGGCAGCTCGCCGAGCGCGCTGCACCGACCACCGAGCGATCCCCTTCGACGCCTCAAGTCTCGTGACATCTCGGCTTGCGTCCACTGACTGGCGGAGAGTACGTGCTCGAAGCCCCATGCCGACATCATCAGCAGATGTCTCTCCCACACGCACCCGGTGGCATCCGGCAGGGTGAGATGACGCCCCAGCGCACCGAAGCGGCGGCCTGCGACGGCGCCTCTCCCTGTCCCGGACGTCACCGTGTCGGGCAGACGGCGCGCCTGTCGGCGAAACCTCAGCTTGTCATTTCTGGTCCGGTGTCGAACGCGGCTCGAACTTGGTCGGCGTTTTCGCAGTTCAGCGGACGTGAAGGCGGCCTCCGTCTGATCCTGTGCTCCGTCACAGAGTGGATCAGCGCGAAGGCCGTGGTCGTGAGTTTGGTGCATCAGGGCGTCCTGCGGGATGCGTTCGCGGAAGTGTCACACTTCCGGTCGGAGCTGTACGCGTGTCTGACCGCGCGGGGCGACGCGTTGTTCGAGTTGCGCGACGCGCCGTTGTGCACGGACGGGCCGGTGCGGACGCTGGTTGATCTCGCGCTCGCGCCTGAACACCGTCGTGGTCACGGGGCTCTGTACGGCGGGCTGAACCAGGGGCGGATCGATGTCGCAAGGTTGCGTCGTGCCCTGGTCGGGGCACCGTTGCCGAGGGCTGCGGATGGTCGGCTGGTGCTGGCTGTTGGATGTCTCGCCGTGGCTGCGGCCGGACGCCAACACGTGTGCTGACCGGGCCTTTTGCCACGCGTTCGGCCGGGGCGATGGCAAGCATCATATGGTCCCGGGCTGGCCGTACTCGGTGGTGGCTGCTCTGGAGACCGGCCGCACGTCCTGGACGGCGGTGCTGGACGCGGTCCGCCTGGAGCCCGGCGCCGATGTCGCCGCGGTGACCACGGTGCAGGTCCGCGAGGTCATCGAGCGGCTGGTCGCCGCCGGCCAGTGGCGGCCGGGTGACCCGGAGGTCCTGGTCGTGCTGGACGCGGGATACGACGCTCCGCGCATCGCCCACCTGCTGGCGGGGCTGCCCGTCGAGATCGTCGGGCGGCTCCGTTCGGACCGCGTGATGCGGCGGCCGACATCGCCACGGGTCTACGACCCCGAGGGCGGCCTGCCGGCCAAGCACGGTGGCGAGTTCGTCTTCGGCGACCCGGCAACCTGGGGCACCGAGCAGGCCGTGACGGCCACGGACACCCGGCTCTATGGGAAGGCGACCGCGCAGGCGTGGGACCGGCTGCACCCGCGCCTGACCCGCCGGGCCGCATGGCTCGACCACAACGGCCCGCTTCCCATCATCGAGGGCATCGAGGGCACCGTCATCCGGCTGGTCGTGGAGAAGCTGCCCAGCGGCGGGGTCAACAAGCCGGTATGGCTGCGGTGGTCGGGCACCGGTGCGACCGAAGCGGACGTCGACCGCTGCTGGCAGTCCTTCCTCCGACGATTCGACATCGAGCACACGTTTCGCCTGTTCAAGCAGACACTCGGCTGGACCAAGCCCCGGCTCCGCGACTCGGAAGCGGCCGACCGGTGGACGTGGTTGGTGATCGCCGCCCATGCCCAGCTCCGGCTCGCTCGCCCACTGGCCACCGACCTGCGGCGGCCTTGGGAAAGGCCAGCCGAACCGAACAGACTGACACCCGCCCGCGTCCGCAGAGGCTTCAGAAACCTGCACGCGAAGACCGGGTCACCAGCCGGTGCACCGAAACCGTCCTGGCCCGGACCAGGTCGGCCCCCGGGTTCGAAGAACCGCTGCCAAGCCACCCGCCATGACGTGGGCAGAGTCCTCGCCACCGGCGAGGCATACAGCCGACCCGCCCACCACAAGGTCGGCACCAAACCCCGCAGGGCAGGCTGACAAGCGACTTCGAGGATCAGCACACTGAGCGCATGCGATACGAGGAGAAAGCGAAGCTCACCACAGCGAGGGTCCTGGTCCCGGTGGCCATCCTTGTCACCTCGCCAGTGCTGCTGATAGCCGGAGCACCGGTCCGTCGCCGATACCTCCGCTACGTCTACCGGGATGAAGCTCCACTGATCCTGGACAAGAAGCAGGGCCGAATCAGCGTCCACTGGTTCGTGGTCACCAGCCCTCTTCTCGAATGGCTCTGCTGGCCCACAGAGTCACTCGCTCGACTCATCTCACGCCGAGGTTAAACGACAAGCTAAGTGGCTATGTGCGCGAGTTGTGGGTTCTGATGGGAGCGGCGTACACGTCGGGCGCGCAGCCTCATGCCGGACGAGACAAGAGAACGTATGGCAGCAGGGGCACGGCTGGCTCCACACGCGTGGCGAAGCGGCTCGTCCAGCAATGCATCAGCGGCCGTGCGGACCAAGGGACCGAGGGCAGCCGGGAAACGGTTGGCGAGGAGCCCGCGGGTGGCGCCCCAGAGCTCTGCCGCTTCCGGGGTAGCGGCGAATCTACTCTGCTCGTAACGGTCCATCCAGTGGGCGAACTCACCCCATGTCGGGGGGACATGGCGTATCCCCATACGTCGAGCAAGGCCGAGGTAGAGGATGTGAGAGGCGTCCTTCTCCGCCGGGGTGGATGACCGCCAGGCGTAGGCGTCGCACCATCGCATGGGAGCGACGTCGAAGCAGGCCAGGACATACAGAAAGGCGTCGTTGGAGATGCTCCAGCGGAAGTGGATGCGGTTGAGGGCGGCGACAGTCTCGGAGCCCTGCTCGCTGTCCAACCCATGGCGGAACAGCTGGTACATCATCTGGCCTGTCGCCTTGGCGCGCAGCTCCGTCTGCCCCGTCATCCGCCCGGTGGAAGCCAGGAGTTGGGCGATCTCAGGCACAGCGAACGTACGGTAGAAACCAATGTTGAGACCAAATGCCAGATCCTCGCTGAATTCCGTGAAGGCGACGTCGCGGTAGATCGCCTCTGCTCGCGACAAGGCTGCTTGGCCGTCGAAAGCAGACTCCATCCTGCCCCTCCTCTGTGTCCTCGTACGAATTGTCCCTGAAGGTGTTGGGAGACCAAGACGAGATCGCGGCGCTCGTCGCCTGGTTCGGCGTCCGCGCCCGGGGTGTGCTCGCAGTACTGGGCCGGGCGCTGCCGAGTCCGCAAAGCCCGGACACCGCCGGCAAAGGCCGCAGCCGCGATCGCAGCCGCCCGCTCCTGTGGTGCCAGCCCGTCGTGCTGTGCCGAACGGCGACGTGCCGTCTCGACAACGTCCGCGGGAACCCACGGGATCATCGCCCGCGTCTGACGCGGGCGAACGCGCGGCAGCAGCAGGAGTCGGAGGGCCGGAGCCTTGGTTAACCTGCACTGGTGACCACCGACCTGACCCTGCTGGAGCGTGTCGCCTATCGCGGGCAGGAGGTCACCGCGCCCCGGCTCCGCGGCCTCCTCGCCCTGCTCGCGGGTGAGTTGCGCACAGGCTGCAGCACCGAACGCCTTGTGGCGGGGCTGTGGCCCGACGCGTTGCCGGAGCGGCCGGCCAAGGCGGTGCAGGTGCTCGTGTCCAGGGCTCGGGCGCAGTTGGGCGCCGATGTCATCGCCGGTACGCCGACCGGATACCGGCTCGCCATCGCCGAGGACCAGGTCGACAGCTCCGCCCTGCTGCTGCACGCCGACGCGAGCGCGGAGCGGGCCCAGGCCGGGGACCACGCGGGCGCGCTGGCCGCGGCCGAGGCCGGGCTCGCCCTGTGGGAGGGCGCCCCTGACGGGGTGGGCAACACTGAAGACCCGGTGGCCGCCCTGCGCGCCGAACGCGCCCCCGTCCGCGGTGCGCTCGTCCGCGCGCAGGCGCTCGCGCTGGCCCGTCTCGGGCGGCACTCGGAGGCGGCCGGGCCGCTGGCCTCGGCCGCATCGGAGCATCCGCGCGACGAGGAGGTGCTCGCCGAGCTGCTGCGCGGCGAGGCGGCGACGGCGGGCCCGTCCGCGGCCCTGGCCCGGTACGAGGCCTACCGCCGCGAGCTGCGCGAGGCGCTCGGCACGGATCCGGGCGCCGGGCTGAAGGCCGTACAGCAGGAGCTGCTGCTCGGCGATGCGCCTGTCGTCAGGCACGGTGTGCCGCACGAGCCGAACCAACTCCTCGGCAGGGACGAGGACATCGCTGCGGTGCGCCGCCTGCTGCGCGCCTCGCGCGCCGTCACCGTCGTCGGCCCCGGCGGCCTCGGCAAGACCCGGCTCGCGCACACCCTCGGCCGTGCGGCCGAGCAGCGCGTGGTGTACCTCGTGCCGCTCGCCGCCGTCACCGCGGACGAGGACGTGGCCGCGGAGGTGGCCTCCGCGCTCGGCGCGGGCGAGGGGCGGCACGGCGCCCTGAGCGGCCACGCCGCGGCAGACCCGGTGTCCGGCATCCTCGGCGTGCTCGGCTCCGGGCCCGCACTGCTGGTCCTGGACAACTGCGAGCAGGTCGTCCGGGGCGCCGCCGACCTCGTACGGGCCCTGGTCTCGTCCTCGAAGGACGTGCGGGTGCTCGCCACCAGCCGGGCCCCGCTGAACCTCACGTCGGAGGCGGTCTACGCGCTGCCGGAACTCGGTCTCGACACCGCCGTCGAGCTGTTCACGCAGCGGGCCCGGGCCGCAAGGGCCGGCGTGGAGCTGCCGCCGGACGCGGTGGCCGAGCTGTGCCGCCACCTCGACGGGCTGCCGCTCGCCGTGGAGTTGGCCGCGGCGCGGGTGCGGGTGCTTTCGGTGCCGGAGATCGCCCACCGCCTCGGCGACCGGTTCGCGCTGCTGCGGGGTGGGGCACGGGACGTACCGGAACGTCACCGCACGCTGCACGCGGTCGTGGAGTGGAGCTGGAACCTCCTGACGGAGGACGCCAGGGCGGCGCTGCGCACGCTGTCCGCGTTCCCCGGCGGCTTTGTGGGCGATGCGGCGGAGCAGGTCCTCGGCGCGGACACGCTGCCGCTGCTTGAGCAGTTGACCGAGCAGTCGCTGCTCACCGCCGCCGACACCCCGGTCGGTGTGCGGTTCCGGATGCTGGAGTCCGTACGGGAGTTCAGTGCGGCCCGGCGTGCGGAGGCCGGCGAGGAAGACGATGCCATCGGCCGATTCCTCACCTGGGCACGGGACTTCGGTGTCGCGCACCACGACGTGCTCATCGGCCCCGATGCTGCTTCCCCGAGCCGCTCGAGCGACGAACACTCCCTTACCGCCCGGGAGCGGATCAGGGCCGAGCAGGACAACCTCGTGCCTGCCCTACGGCACGCCCTGGCCCGTGCGGACGGCGCCACCACGGCAGCCGTCACCTCCGTCCTCGCCGCCCTGTGGTTCACCGACTCCAACTACCCCCGCCTCGCCGCGCTCGCGGCAGACACCGGCCCGCCGCTGTCGCGCTACCGCCCCGGTCCTGCGTACGTCGAAGTCACCCGCGCCGCAGCCGTGTTGTGCGCGGCTGCCCAGTTCATGAACTACGGCACGCACGGCGTACGCCACCTCGCGACCCTCCGGCGGCTCCCTGCGGCCCCGCCGGACACGCTGCTGCGCGCCACCGCGACGGTGCTGAGCGCGGTTCCGGAGATGCTGCCTCCCGATCACGCGGTTCTGCTCAAGCTCTGCGCGAGCGAGCAGCCGTTGGTCGCCGGTATCGCCGAGTGCGCGGCCACCTACATCTGGGAGTACGAGCACGACATCGAGCGGGCGATCGCATCGGGCCGCCGGATGATCGCCGCGCTGACCCCGCTCGACCATCCGTCCCTGCAGCTCATGGGTCACTCACGGCTGAGCGAGCTGTGTTTGCGGACGGGACAGGGCGAGGTGGCGTACGGACATCTCAAGGCGGCGCTCGATGCGCTGCCGCGGGTCGGCCACGAGGACGACTACATCGGCATCCGCTCGGCCCTCGTCCTCGCCTGCCTGCAGCGCGGCGACCCGGACGAGGCCGAGTACTGGCTGCGGCAGGCGGACGGGGCCAACACCCCGCAGGAGGACGCCTTTTACAGCCCCGACCTCGGCGGGCACGCCGAGATCGCGCTCTCCCGCGGGCTGACGGAGCTCGGTCTCGGCCTGTGGCGCGGCGCCGTGCAGCGGCTGCCAGAGACCGGCTCGATGCACGGCGACGACCCCTGGCTCGACCCGTGGGCGCTTCAGATCCAGTCGGCGGCGGTGACGGCGCACGCCCACGCCGACCGTCTCGGGCTCGTCGCGGAACCGGTCGACCGGCTGCGGCAACGACTGCGAACGCTGCTTGACGGCCCGCCGCGTACGCCGTTGGAGCTCCCTGTGTTCGGAACGGTGCTGCACGCGCTGGGCATGGCGGAACTCGCTTCCGGCGACGCCGGTGCCAGTGCCAGCGCCGTACGAATGATCGCGCTGGCCGAACGGCTGCGCGTACTGCGCGAGTTCCAGCCGACGATGTCGGCGGCCCGCGCCCGTCAGGCGGCCGAGAACGCCGACCGGGCGGCGTACGCCGACGCTGTGTCGGAGTACGCCGCCCTGGGGCGGGACGAGCTGTGGGAGGCGGCCCGCGCGGCTACTTCGGGTCGCGGCTGAACAGCGCCGTCGACCAGCGGTAGCCGAGCGCGGCAAGGCCCACGCACCAGATGACGGTGATCCACCCGTTGTTGCCGATCTCGCTGCCGAGCAGCAGTCCGCGCAGGGTCTCGATGGCCGGCGTGAACGGCTGGTACTCGGCGAACGGCCGGAACCAGCCCGGCATCGCGTCGATGGGGACGAAGGCACTGGAGATGAGCGGGAGGATGATCAGTGGCAGCGCGTTGTTGCTGGCCGCCTCGGCGTTCGGGCTGGCCATTCCAAGGCCGACCGCGATCCAGGTGAACGCCGTGGCGACCAGCGCGAGCAGCCCGAACGCCGCCAGCCACTCCAGGACTGTGGCGTCGGTGGACCGGAAGCCGATGGCCACGGCGACGGCACCGACCAGGAGCACGCTGAGGAGCGCCTGCAGCACGCTGCCGACGACGCGCCCGATGAGCATGGAGCCGCGGTGGATCGCCATCGTACGGAAGCGGGCGATGATGCCCTCGGTCATGTCCATGGAGACGGAGATCGCGGTCCCGGTCGGGGTGGCGCCGATGGTCATCAGCAGGATGCCCGGGACGAGATAGGCGATGTAGTCGGAGCGGTCGGCGCCGCCGCCACCGATGCCCGCGCTCATCACGTCGCCGAAGACGTAGACGAAGAGCAGCAGCAGGACGATGGGCGTGAGCAGGATGTTGAGGGTGAGGGACGGGTAGCGGCGCGCGTGCAGGAGGTTGCGGCGCAGCATCGTGGACGAGTCGCGTACGGCTAGGGAGAGGGAGCTCATCGGGCGGCCGCGCCTTCCTTCTCGGGGCGGCTTGTGCCGCTGGTCAGGGCGAAGAACACGTCGTCGAGGTCGGGGGTGTGCACGGTCAGCTCGTCCGCCTCTATGCCGGCCGAGTCCAACCAGTCGAGGATGGAGCGCAGTTCGCGCTGACTGCCGTCGCTGGGGATCTGCAACGACAACGCTTCGTCGTTCCTGGTGGTCTCGCGCAGGGCGTCGGCGGCGGACCGGTACGCGACCGGGTCGGAGAAGCGCAGCCGCACGTGGCCGCCGGGGATGAGCCGCTTCAGCTCGTCGGCAGTGCCCTCGGCGGCGATCTCGCCGTCGCTCAACACCGCGATGCGGTCGGCGAGTTGGTCGGCCTCTTCCAGGTACTGGGTGGTGAGGAAGACGGTGACGCCGTCGGAGACGAGTTCGCGGATGATGCCCCACATGTTGTGGCGGCTGCGCGGGTCGAGGCCGGTGGTCGGCTCGTCGAGGAAGATGATCCGCGGGCCTCCGACCAGCGTCATGGCGAGGTCGAGGCGGCGCTTCATGCCGCCGGAGTAGGTGGCGGCGGGCTTGGTCGCGGCCTCCGCCAGGTCGAAGCGCTCCAGGAGTTCGGCGGCGACCCGCCGCCCCTCATGGCGGGCGATGTGGTGCAGGTCCGCCATGAGGAGCATGTTCTCCTCGCCGGTGATCAGCCCGTCGACGGCGGAGAACTGCCCGGTGACGCCGATCGCGGCCCGCACGGACTGCGGGTCGGTGGCCAGGTCGTGGCCGCCGACGCGCAGGTCACCGGCGTCGGCGGTGATGAGCGTGGAGAGGATCTTGACGGCGGTCGTCTTGCCGGCGCCGTTGGGACCCAGGAGGGAGAAGATCGTGCCCTGCGGCACGGCCAGGTCGATGCCGTCGAGGACCGTCTTGTCCCCGTAGGCCTTGCGCAGCCCCGTGGCCGCGATGGCGAGTGGGGGCGATGTCGTGGTCGTCATGGAGCAGAGGGTGCGGCAGCGCGCATTCAGCGCGGTTTCACGATGGTTTCAGCGTCCGCGAGAGAGCCCGTGCGCCCGGGAACAAAAAAGGCAAGGAGAGAACTCGCTCCTTGCCACTCTTAACTTATAGCGCACTGGGGGGCTTGCGGCAAGGCCCCGGTCGTGCCGCACAATCACTCGCCTAAGCCCTGGACCTGAGGAAATAGGTGATTCACGAAGTGCGTGCATTGTTGTCGGTTGATGAGTCGTGCGGTGACAGTGCGTTTGACCTTCCCGACACCCTCTCCCCCAAGGCCGACCCGACGCTGATCGACGGCGACGAGCGGCACTTCGCGGCCATCGCGGAGAGCCTTGAGCAGACGATCGCCGAGGTGTCCGGCCGCCTCGACGCCGAGCGCATGGCGCCCGGCGGCATCGGCAGGGAGGCCATGGACCGGGACCTGGAGATCCACCGGCTGACCGGCCGGCTGCGCGCCCTGCGCCGCTTCGGTCTCGACCTGTGCCTCGGACGCGTGGTCGGCGCGGACAGCCCCGAGCCCGTGTACATCGGACGGCTCGGCCTCACCGACAACGAGGGTCGCCGGCTGCTGCTCGACTGGCGCTCCCCCGCGGCCGAGCCGTTCTTCGCGGCGACCCACGCCAACCCGATGGGCCTGGCGAGCCGCCGCCGGTACCGCTGGACCCGCGGCCGCATCAGCGACTACTGGGACGAGGTGTTCACCGCCGACGGGCTCGACGGGCACGCCGCGCTCGACGACCAGTCCGCCTTCATCGCCAGCCTGGGCAGCAACCGGTCGGACCGGATGCGGGACGTGCTCGCCACCATCCAGGCCGACCAGGACGCCATCATCCGGGCCGGGTCCCGCGGCGCTCTCGTCGTCGACGGCGGTCCGGGCACGGGCAAGACCGTCGTGGCGCTGCACCGCACCGCCCACCTCCTGTACTCCGACCCTCGCCTCGGGCACCGTCGTGGCGGCGTGCTGTTCGTCGGTCCGCACCAGCCCTATCTGAGGTACGTCGAGGACGTCCTGCCCAGTCTCGGAGAGGAGGGCGTGCAGACCTGCACCGTGCGGGATCTCGTGGCCGAGGGGGCGGGAGCGGTGCAGGAGAGCGACCCGGACGTGGCGCTTCTGAAGTCGTCCGCCGACATGGTGAAGGCGATCGAGAAGGCCGTCAGGTTCTACGAAGAGCCGCCCACCAAGGGGATGACGGTCTCGACCGACTGGGCCGACGTCTGGCTGAGCGCCGACGACTGGGCCGAGGCGTTCGAAACACCGGGACCGGGTACTCCGCACAACGAAGCGCGCGAGGAGATCTGGGAGGAGCTGGTCGCGATCCTGCTGGACAAGGCCGACGGCGACGTGCCGATCGACCTGTTCCGCAGGTCGCTGCGGCACGACGAAGAGCTGGTCACGACCCTCAATCGTGCGTGGCCGATGATCGAGCCGACCGATCTCGTCTCGGACTTGTGGTCGGTGCCCGCCTATCTGCGGATGTGCGCTCCCCACCTCGGCCCCGACGACGTGAAGAAGCTGCGGCGCCCGGAGAACGAGGCCTGGACGGTGTCCGACCTGCCGCTCCTGGACGCGGCACGGCAGCGGCTCGGCGATCCGGAGGCGGCACGGCGGCGGCGCCGGCACGAGGCCATCCTGGCCGCCCAGCGCGAGCGCATGGGGCAGGTCGTCGACAACCTGATCGTGGCCGCCGCCGACTCGGGGGCGGACGGTGACGACGGCGAGGGCCTGGTGACGATGTTGCGCGGCAAGGACGCCCAGGTCAGCCTGGTCGATGATGCCGAACTGCCCACTGCCGACCCGGACTTGCTGGCTGGACCGTTCGCGCACATAGTCGTGGACGAGGCCCAGGAGCTGACCGACGCGGAGTGGCAGATGCTGCTGCAGCGCTGCCCGTCCCGGAGCTTCACCATTGTCGGCGACCGCGCCCAGGCCAGGCACGGGTTCACGGAGTCGTGGCAGGAACGCCTCGAGCGGGTCGGCCTCGACCGGATCGACGTGGCCTCCCTGAGCATCAACTACCGGACGCCGGAAGAGGTCATGAAGGAGGCCGAGCCGGTCATCCGGGCTGCGCTCCCGGACGCCAATGTGCCGACGTCCATCCGCAGCAGCGGCATCCCGGTCACCCACGGATCCGTCACGGAACTGCACTCGACCCTCGACACCTGGCTCGCCGCGAACGCCGAAGGAATCGCCTGCGTCATCGGCGATCCCACGTTCCGGGCAACGTCCCGCGTCCACTCGCTGACCCCGGAGCTGTCGAAGGGGCTCGAGTTCGACCTGGTCGTCCTCATCGACCCGGAGTCGTTCGGCGAGGGAATCGAAGGAGCGGTCGACCGCTACGTCGCCATGACCCGAGCAACCCGGCAACTCGTCGTTCTCACAAGCCGGTGACGACATGACGTCCGGGACCTGGCTCGCAGGTTCCGGACGTCATTGGTTCCGCGCCCGACCGGCATATAGGCCAGAATCCGACCTCGATGGCTCTTAGCGTGTTCCTTGACCGACGGAGCGAGAAACACCGAAGCGAGAACACCGGAAGGCTGAGACCATGACTGCAGACGAGCCGATCACCCGCGACCTGGACGAGGCGCCCGCCGTCAGCGGTGAGCGCGCCGAATGGTTGGCGGCGCTGGCCAAGAACCGGCATTTTCTGCGCTTCACCACCCGTGACCTCACCGACGAGCAGGCCGGGCTGCGAACCACCGCCAGCGAGCTGTGCCTCGGGGGTCTGATCAAGCACGTAGCCGAAGTCGAGCAGAGCTGGGGGGACTTCATCCTCGGCGGCCCGTCGGCGATGCCCGACTTCACGGCCATGACCGAGGCCGACTGGGCGCGTCGGGCCGACAGTTTCCGGATGCTGCCCGGCGAGACGCTGGCCGGTGTCCTGGACCGCTACGCCGAGGTGGCCCGCCGTACCGACGAGTTGGTCGCCACGGTGCCCGATCTGGACGCCACATGGCCGCTGCCGAAGGCCCCGTGGACGGAACCCGGCGCGCAGCAGTCGATCCGGCAGGTGTTGATGCACATCATCAGCGAGACCGCTCAGCACTCCGGTCACGCCGACATCATCCGTGAGTCCCTGGACGGCGCCACGAGCATGAGCTGACCGGCGACGGTCCGGCGCGCTGCCGCGCCGGACCGTTTCACGTACGGAGATGACGTGAAAAGGCACTGCCTCTGCGGCAGTTGTCAGCTCGCCGCGAGGTTCGCGAGGAGTTCGGCGGCGGGCTTCGGGCGGACGAGCCAGTGCAGGTGGCTCCCCTCGAGCGTGCGGACGTCGAACGGGTTGTCCGGGGTGAGTGTGTCGGCCTCGCGGATCATGCGGTCCTGCATGGCGAGCGGGATGCTGGCATCGTCGGCAAGACGTACGAAGGTCTTGGGAACCTTCCCCCACGTCGCGGCCTGTGCCCGGTCGGCGGCTGTGCCGATGTCGAGATTCTCGTCGGGCTGGAAGGTGTTCAGGAACGTACGGAACTCGTCATCGGTGAGGTCGGCGGCGAAGGCGTGCCGCATCGCGGCCAGCACCCCGGGTTCGGCGATGCGGAAGTTGGTACGGATCAGCCCGAGTTCGGCGGGGTTGCCGGCGATCGCCGGAGCGAAGGCAGCGGGGTCGACGTCCGCCATCTCCGGCTCTCCGTAGTAGTCGGTGAGCTCGACGGGGCACCAGGCGGATACGTACGCGATGCGGTCGATCAGGTCGGGCCGGGCGTTGGCGACGGCGGTGATCGTGATGCCGCCCCGGCTGTGGCCGACGAGGATGGTCGGCCCGTTCCGCTTCGCGCGTTCGAGGACTTCGATCACGCGGGCGACGTTGTCGGCGAGGGTGACGCCCCGGATGCTCCCTGGTGCCTCGGCGAGCGCGGCGAGATCCTGGGGAGCCTGGTAGGCGGCGGGGAACGTCGCATCGAACCCGTGCCCCGGAAGGTCGACCGCGGCCGATCGGTGCCCGAGCAGGGCGAGTTCGGCCTGCAGCGGTGCGAACGAGAACGAGTTCGCGAAGGCGCCATGAACGAGTACGAATGTCGGAAGACTCTGCATCCCCGCACCTTCCACCGAAACAATCTTCGAATCAAGAAGATCTCAGGAGTCGAAGCTGTGGCGGGAGGCTTCGATGTGGCCGATGTGCTGGTGGGTCCAGTCGCACATGCGGTGGACCAACTCGCGCAGGGCGCGCCCCGGTTCGGTGAGGGTGTACTCGACCCTCGGCGGCACGGTGGGGTACACGGTGCGCTCCACCAGGCCGTTGCGTTCCATCATCCGCAGGTTCTGGGTGAGCATCTTGTGGCTGATGCCCTCGACTCCCTTGCGCACCTCGCCGAAGCGCAGGGTGCTCTCACCCAGCGCGTCGATGATCAGGAGCGCCCACTTGTTGGCCACGTCCGTGAAGATCTCCCGCGCCAACGAGTCCGCGCGCGTCAGGTCCGCGTCCTCGGGCGAGCCGCTGAACTGCTTGGTCACCATGAGGTTCCTCAGTCACCGAAAAGTGCGTTCTTCCAGGTCATCGCACACTCTCCTACAGTTCCCGAGTAACCACAAGAGAGCACGTCATGACATGGAGGCACGCACATGGCCATCACCCTGGTGAACCCCGTCGGACTGCCGGAGATCGACGCGTACCGGCAGGTGTCGATCGCGACCGGGTCGAAGCTGGTCTTCATCGCCGGGCAGGTCGCCTGGACGGCCGACGGGGTCACGGTCGGCGAGGGTGACCTCGCCGCCCAGGTCGAGCAGTGCTACCTCAATATCGGCACTGCCCTGACCGAGGTCGGCGCGACCTTCGACGACGTGGCGAAACTGACCGTGTACGTCGTCGACTGGACCCCCGACAAGATGCCCCTGCTCATGGAGGGAATGGCCCGGGCAGCCGCGAAGCTGGGGAGCACACCGGTCCCGCCGGCCACGCTCATCGGCGTTGCGGCGCTGGACGTCCCCGACCACCTGGTCGAGGTCGAGGCGACCGCGGTCATCGAGTGAGCGGCTCGTTCATGACGATTCGCCTCGGTCATCCGCCGGGGCGCGGGCGTCCAGCCGGAGTGACTGCCCCCGGACGATCAGCGGCGGCGCAGTGACGGTTCGAGGAGTGAAGGCGGGGTGTCGTGCTTCTCGTGGGCGGCCAGGTCGGTGCCGGGAGCGACGATCGCGTCGATGGCGTCGAGTACGTCGGCGGAGAGCACGGTGTCCGCGGCGGCGAGTTGCCCGTGCAGGTGGTCCAGGGTGCGGGGGCCGACGATCGCGCTGGTCACGGCGGGGTGCGCGGTGACGAATCCGAGCGCGAGCTGGATCAGGGTGAGGCCGGCTTCGTCGGCGACCGTGGCCAGCCGCTCGACGGCGTCGAGCCTGGCCCGGTTGGCCGGGATGGTGGTGTCGAAGCGCTGGGGCATGGACTGCGCGCGGCTGGTGGTCATGGCCCGGCCCTCGCGGATCGCGCCCGACAGCCAGCCCGAAGCCAGCGGACTCCACACCAGCACGCCGAGGCCGTACTGCTCGGTCACGGGCAGCACGTGGGTCTCGATCCCCCGCTGCAGGATCGAGTAGCTGGGCTGTTCGGTGACGTACCGGCTCAGGTGATGTTCGCGGGCGGCCCACTGGGCCTGGACGATGCGGTAGGCGGGGAACGTCGATGAGCCGAAGTAGCGGATCTTTCCCGCGCGTTGCAGGTCGGTCAGGGCCGAGAGCGTCTCCTCGTCGCTGGTCTTCGGGTCCCACCGGTGCATCTGATAGAGGTCGATGTGGTCGACGCCCAGGCGGCGCAGGCTGTTGTCGAGCTCGGTGACCAGCCAGCGGCGCGAGCCGCCCTGACGATTGCGCTCGTCACCCATCGGCATAGTCGCCTTGGTGGCGAGGACGATGTCGTCGCGGCGGCCGGCGATGGCCTTGCCGACCATCTCCTCCGACTCGCCGCCGCTGTACATGTCGGCGGTGTCGATGACGTTGATGCCGCCCTCCAGCGCGGCATCGACGATGGCGGTGGCCTCGTCCTGGCCGGTGCGCCCGATCGCGCCGAAGTTCATCGCGCCGAGCGAGAGGGAGCTGACCTGCACGCCGGTGCGGCCCAAAGTGCGGTACTGCATGACCGTGTTCCTCCATTGCGGATGAAGCGTGGTGACAGTGCATGGCTTGGTCGACTGCCGTCCGTCCGCTCTGGCATCATGGGCAAACGGAACGACGTCCCGTTTGACGATACGGAACGCTGTCCCGTTTAGCAATCCCGGCATCGGAAGCCAGGCGACGGAAGCCCGGCAGCGGAGAGGACGGCGCGGTGCACGACAGCGACGAGGACACGGGGCACGCGGCGGTCCGGCCCAAGCGTGCGGACGCCCGGCGCAACAAGGAGGCCCTGCTCGACGCGGCAGCCGCGGTCTTCGTCACCTCGGGCGTGGAAGCACCGGTGCGTGACATCGCGGCCGAGGCCGGGGTCGGGACGGCCACGATCTACCGCCACTTCCCGACGCGGGCGGATCTCATCATCGCCGTCTACCGGCACCAGATCGAGGCCTGCGCCGAGGCCGGTCCCGCGCTCCTGTCGACCAGCGCGACGCCGCACGCCGCACTGGGGCAGTGGATCAACCTCTTCGTCGACTTCCTGGTCACCAAGCACGGTCTCGCCGCGGTGCTGCAGTCCGACAACGCCGGCTTCGACGCACTGCACGCGCACTTCCTCGACCGCCTCGTGCCGGTGTGCTCCCAACTGCTCGACGCCGCGGCCACCTCCGGCGAGATCCGTGCCGACGTGGCCGCGTACGAGCTCATGCGGGGCGTCGGGAACCTCTGCATCGGCGCGGACAGCGACCCCCGCTACGACGCACGCCGCCTGGTCGGACTTCTCGTCGCGGGACTTCGTCGACCCGCCTGAGCCCGGTCGCCGCCCGCCTCAAGGCGTAGGCGCTCCAGGCACCCTGGTTCGCCCGGGCCGCGGCCCACGCGTTGTAGCTGCTGGCGCCGGTCTGGGTCCAGCTGCTGAGGACCTGGCCCTTGTCGGCGGGGACGGCGCCCGCCGGCGCGGCGACCGCCACGCTCAGGGCGAAGGCGGCGGTGGTGGCTGCGGCGGTCAGGGATGTGGCAAGGAGCTTGCGGCGCACGGGTTCCTCCAGTGGGGTACGAGGACTCGGACTGGATACGTGCGTCGGCACGGGCGCGCACGCCACATTGCTCATACCCGTTTCTGATCCCCCATCAGACAACTTGCGTCCGAACGGAGCTCAGGCACAGGATCCTGGCATCGGCCCTGCCGGCGCCGACAGATTCGCACCGCTCCACCGCTGTCACGTGGCATGCAGACCAACGCCGGGAGGCATCGCCTCGTCATGTGGTCCGGTGCGCGACGTGAGGACTTCCATGGCGCTGAACATCGAGGACCGCATCGCCATCTCCGAGTTGATCTCGATGCACGGCCACTCCCGTGGGTCACCACGTCACGAACATCGTCCTCAGCGAGGGAGAGGGCGGCCGGGTGCTCGCCCGCTCCAAGGGCATCGGCGTCAACGCGGACGGCACGAGCGGCAGCGTCACCTACGAGGACACCCTGGTGCCCACCGATCAGGGCTGGCGCATCAGCCACCGCAAGGTCGTCGCACGGCGGGTGCCGCTGAGCGGGCGCAGCAAGTGAACTCCCCCGCTGCTCCCAGGGGGCCGGGTCTTCTTCGGCCCGGCCCCCTGGGGGCGACTACCGGTCAGCCGAACTGGCCGGGCTCGTAGTCGCCTCCGGGCCGCTGAGTGATGACGTTCAGGCGGTTGAAGGCGTTGATGATGGCGATGACCGACACCAAGGCGCCGAGCTGCTCCTCGTCGTAGTGCTTGGCTGCGTTCGCCCACACCTCGTCGGAGACGCCGTCGGCCGCGTCGGCGAGGCGGGTGCCCTCCTCCGCAAGTGCCAGGGCGGCCCGTTCGGCATCGGTGAACACCGTGGCGTCGCGCCAGGCGGCGACCAGGTGGAGCCGCACCGAGGTCTCACCGGCGGCTTCGGCCTCCTTGGTGTGCATGTCGATGCAGAAGCCGCAGCCGTTGATCTGACTGACGCGCAGCAGCACCAGCTCCCTCGTCGCGGCCGGCAGTGCCGACTCCGCGACCGCCTTGCCCGCCGAAACGAAGCCCTGTACGGCCTTGGCCATCACCGGGTTGGTGAGGTAGTCGAGTCGTGTCTGCATGGCGATCTCCCTTTCGTGCCCGGCCGTTCCACCCCGTGGACGGAACAGCTGTTCGCGGGACCGCCTTGGTCCCAGCACTACCGACGAGGCGGCCCCGCGGATTGTGAGGTGACGCGCCGACGTCACATTTCGCGGGGCCGTCTCGTCGTACTGGTGACCACAGGCACAGCCAGTCGTACTGGCGACCAGAGGCTCAGCCAAGGGAGCGGCGACACGATGAGGACCCCATCCGCGCCGGGAGACGGCCGAATCGATCCGGCCCTGAGCGCGATCATGAGCGAGCGGCGTCAGCTGACCGGCCTCGCCTACCGGCTGCTCGGCTCACTGGCCGACGCCGAGGACGTCGTCCAAGAGACGTACACCCGCTGGTACGCGATGTCTCCTCACCAACGCGCGGCCATCGCGTCCCCCGGCGCCTGGCTGACCAAGGTCGCAAGCCGCGTCTGCCTCGACCTGCTCGGCTCGGCACGCGCCCGCCGCGAACGCTATGTGGGCGAATGGATCCCCGAGCCCCTGCCCCACCACACGGACTGGGTCAACGGGCGGCCGGGCGGCACGAGCGCCGACCCCGCCGACCGCGTCACCCTGGCCGAGTCGATCAACATGGCCTTCCTCGTCGTACTCGAATCGATGACCCCCGCCGAGCGCGTCGCGTTCATCCTCCACGACGTCTTCCAGTACCCCTTCGCCGACGTCGCCGAGATCGTCGGCCGCACACCCGCCGCATGCCGCCAACTGGCCACCTCCGCCCGCCGTCGCATCCGGGCCTCCGAGGCACCCGCGACTTCCGCATCCCGGCGGGCCGACATCGTCAAGGACTTCAAGCGGGCCTGGGAAGCCAGGGACATCGCCGCCCTCATCAGCCTGCTCGACCCCGACGCCACGGGACTCTCCGACGGCGGCGGCCTGGTCAGGGCCGCGCTCGAGCCCATCCACGGCGGCGAACAGCTCGCGCGCTACTTGATCACGCTCACCATCGCGACATCGGACCGCGACCGGACTCTCCTGGAGCGCACGGTCAACGGCCAGCCCGGCCTGGTCGTCCAGGAGGACGGTGTCACCACAGGGGTGATCGCCTTCGACATCACAGGCGACCGGATCAGACAACTCTGGGCCGTGCGCAACCCGGAAAAGCTCCGCCCGTGGAAGACGGGCTGACGCAGACCGTCGCACCGCCCCTGCCTAGAATCCGCACCGTCGAACTCCGCGATGCCACCGAGGAGAAGAGCCGTCGATGACATTCCGCCTGCACCTGGGGCAGGTTGCCGCGCGCACCCTGGCCGAGTTCCCTGAAGAGGTGGCGTCCGATATCTACGCCGTCACGTTCCGGATCGACAGCGTCGACCAGGATCCTCGGTTCCCTTATCTGGCGATCGGCTACAACACCGAGACCGAGGTGGCCCGGCTGCTCGCCGAGACAAGTCCCGCAGAGGCGTGGGAGGCCCGCTGGAACTACGCCTACTTCCCGCCATCGGGCCTCGAAGGCGTACGCATCACCGGCCACGATCCCCAACATGACCCGGTCGGCGCCGAGTTGCACCGCCGTGAAGCGATCGAACGAGGCCTTTGGTACGAGGATGACCAGGCCGAAGGGGAACGCCTCTCCGAGCAGGAGCAGGACGAGCGCGACGAGCGGCTCGCGGAGGAGTTCCACGAGCTCTGCGTCGACCTGGCCCGGGAGCTCCACACGGAGGGCCACCTCGTCCGCGCCCTGGGGCGGCCACTGCCGGTGATCCTCTACGACATGTTCGCCCCTGACGAGATGTTCGCCCTCACCCGGGCCGCCAACCCGCCAGAGCTGGTTGCGGAGTTCCTCAGCGAGGATCCCGGGGACCAGGCCTGACGTGCGGGCGGGGGGCGACCTCGACCACCCCCGATTCCCCACACCACGCGTCCGCCTCTGAAAAGATCTGCCTCCAGGGGAAGTTGGCCGGAGACGGGGAGTGTCGATGGAAGCTCTGCAGGCAGGCGACCCGGACCGGGTGGGCGGCTACCGGCTGGTGGGACGCCTTGGCGCGGGCGGCATGGGGCAGGTCTTTCTCGGCCGTTCCGCGGGCGGCCGCCCGGTGGCGGTGAAGGTGGTCCGCCCCGAGTACGGAACCGATGCGGGGTTCCGTCGCAGCTTCGCCCGGGAGGTGGAGGCGGCCCGGCGGGTGGGCGGCTTCTACACCGCCCAGGTCATCGACGCCGATCCGCACGCGGAACGCCCCTGGCTCGTCAGCGCGTACGTACCGGGGCCTTCGCTGCAGACGGCGGTCACCGAGCACGGCACGCTCCCGGCCAAGACACTGCGCGTACTGGCGGCGGGACTCGCCGAGGGGCTCGGCGCCGTACACAACTGCGCCCTGGTGCACCGCGATCTGAAGCCGGGCAACGTCATCCTGGCCACCGACGGGCCCCGCGTCATCGACTTCGGGATCGCCCGCGCCCTGGAAGCCACCACCCACACGGCGACGGGCGTCATCTCCGGCACGCCCGCCTACATGTCGCCGGAACAGGCCCGCGGCGACACCGACATCACCCCCGCCAGCGACGTCTTCTCGCTCGGCTCCGTGCTGGCCTTCGCCTCGACCGGCACCTCCCCCTTCGGCTCCGGGCATCCGGCCGCCGTGCTCTACCGGATCGTCCAGGAAGAGCCCGATCTGTCGCTGGTCGACAACGAGTTGCGCGGTCTGGTGTCCGCCTGCCTGGCCAAGGATCCGGCCGCCCGGCCGGAGATGGCCGAGATACTGCGCGCGTTCGCCGGTGCCGACGCGAGCGACGACTGGCTGCCGCAGCGCGTCACCACCTTGATCGGCGACGTCGAAGCCGAGGTCGGCTGTGACGCCGATGAATCCGATGCATCCGATGCATCCGACGACTCCGAGCGCGACGGTCTCGGTGGCCGTGCGAGCCGTGACGGTGCGACCCGCCGCGACACGGCCGCCCCGGACTCCCGGCCCCGCCGTGGCCTCTCCCGGTTCGTGCCCGGCCGTCGGCGGGCGGCGGCCGACACCCCGCGGACCCTCGCGGAGCCCGACTCGGTCGAATGGGGCTGGAACGGGCTGCCGTGGGGTGCGACGGTCGCCGATTTCCGGGCGCGGTTCTCCGCTGCCACGCAGGAGAACGGCGAGTGGTGGGTCACGGGCCGAGGCCCGGAGACGTTCTGCGATGTCGTGATGAACACCCAGTACGGCTTCAACGAGCGTGGCCGGCTGTATCTGGTGGTCTTCTACCCCGAGGCGGAGGACCGGGAGCGGCTGCCGGTGGCCGTCTTGACGACGATGGGCGCACCCGACGGCTCGACGACGAAATGGACGAGGGGCGAGGTCGTGGTCGATGTGAAGGTGGCGGGCATAGCCGCCAGCATCACGCATCTCGGCTTCGACGACGCCCGCTGACGGGCATGGAGGGTGGGCCCGATCGGGGGGGGATGCGATGGGCGTGCTGCTGGCGCCGCCCAGCGTCGACGAGGCGGTCGACGGATATCTGGAGACGGACTTCGTGGGGCCCGCCACCGTCCGGGTCGGCGCGTATCCCGGGATGGCCGCCAACGATGTCGTCACCGTTCGCTGGGTGACGTGGAGCCACCGCTGGGAGTCGCGGCTGCGGATTGCGGGCTCGTGGGTGGGCGCGGCGGTGAGTGTCCGGATTCCCCATCTGTACGTCACCGGGTCCGCGACCTGGGTGTCGTATGCCGTCGACCGGTTCGACGGGGGCGGCGCGCAGTCCGGGGTCCTGGGGCTGAACGGGGCGGACCCGGCGGACCCGGCGGGCCCGCGCCTTTGACGGCGCCGGGACCGGTCCGGGGCGGCTACTTGCGGCGCGGCTTTCCGCGCTTGCCGCCCTTGGCGGCGCCGGAACCGCCGCGGGAGCCCTTGCCGGCCGGCTTGCCCGCCGCGGGCTTGCGGCGCGCGCCGCCGGTTTCGGGGCGCTTGCTCTTGGGCTGCTTGGCCGGGGCCGGCTGCGTACGTCCGCGGGAGCTGTTGACCGTCCGTCCGCGCACGATGCCGATGAAGTCCTCCACCAGATCGGTGGTCTCATCCTCCGGCCAGGACAGGGCGATACGTGACTCCGGAGCGCCGGTGAGCGGCCGGTAGGTGAGGTCCTTGCGGTGGTGCAGGCGGGCCAGGGACTGCGGGACGACCAGGACGCCCACGCCGGCCGCGACCAGTTCGATGGCGTCGGCGGTGGTGGCGGGGCGCTCGTCGGCGGGCCGCCCCGGAAGCTGCTCCCAGTCCAGGGTGTCGTCGAGGGGGTGCAGCACGATCTCGTCGGCGAGGTCCTCGCAGGACGCCTCGTCGACGGCCGCCACGACGTGGTCCTTGGGGATCACGACCACGGTGGTCTCGGTGTAGAGGGGGATCGCGCTGAGGTCCGTACGGTCGACGGGCAGACGTACGAAACCGGCGTCGGCGTCAGGGCCGCGCAGCAGGTCGAACGCTTCGGCGGCGGGCACCGCGACGAGGGTCAGCGGGATGTCGGGCAGTCGCTCGTTCCAGATCCGCACCCACTTGGTGGGCGTCACCCCCGGGACGTAAGCGAGCCTGAAAGAAGGGGCTACCTGCGAGTCTGTCACTCCGCCAGATTACCCGGCGTGGTCAGCGGTAGCTCACATGCTCGATACCCTTGGCACCATGACGTCGCACCAGACCACCCAGACCATGAAGCCCGCGACCGCGGCGAAGAAGCTGGGTGTGTACCTCGAGGCCACCCCCGCCGAGTTCCAGGAGGGTGTCGTCTCGCGCACCGAGCTGAACTCCCTGCAGACCGATCCGCCCGCGTGGCTGAAGGAACTGCGTGCCAATGGCCCGCACCCCCGGCCGGTGGTCGCGGCGAAGCTGGGCGTCTCCATCGCCGGTCTCGCGCGCGGCGGGGTCACCGAGGCGCTCACCACGGAGCAGATCGAAGCGCTGAAGACGGACAACCCGGAGTGGCTGCAGAAGGAGCGCGCCACGCAGGCCGAGGTCCGCAAGGAAGCGGTGCGGATCAAGGAGAAGCAGAAGGAGAAGGACGCACAGCGGGCCGACAAGACCCGCGGCCCGCGTTCCTGACCTTCCCCTCGGAGCGAGGTCAGAGACCGAAGACCCGCCGAGCATTGCCGGACAGGAACAGTTCGGTGGCCTCCTCGTCCAGGTCGAGATCACCCAGGTGCTCCAGGGCCTGACCTGGCGCGATCATGGGGTAGTTCGAGCCGAACAGGACCTTCCCGCGGCCTCGCCCGCGTACGTAATCGACGAGTTCACGCGGGTAGCGCCGTGCGGTGTAGGCGCTGGTGTCGATGTGGACGTTGGCGTGCTTGTCGGCGACGGCGATCATCTCCGTCGTCCACGGGTAGCCGATGTGTCCGCACACGATGGTCAGCTCGGGGAAGTCGAGGGCGACCTGGTCGATGTACGGGATGGGGCGGCCGGTCTCCGACGGGCGCAGCGGGCCGGTGTGCCCGACCTGGGTGCAGAAGGGGATGCCGAGGTCGACGCAGGCCGCGTACAGGGGGTAGTAGAGCCGGTCGGTGGGCGGGAGCTGCCACAGCCAGGGCACGATCCGCAGGGCCACGAAGCCGAGTTCCCGCACCGCGCGGCGCAGTTCGCGCACAGCCTCGACGGGTCGGGTGAGGTCGGCACCCGCGACTCCGCGCAGCCGCCCATCGGATTGGGCGACGAAACCGGCCACCTCATCGTTGCTGATCAGCGGCCCCTGAGGGCCGTACCAGGCGGCCGCGAGCCCGATCTCGACATCGGCCGCGGCCAGCGCGGCGACCGTGGTCTTGACCGGCAGTGGTTCCTCAAGGAGCCCCTGCCCCGTCCACCGGCGCAACGACTCGAACATCTCGTGGTTGGAGTGGCGGAGCGTGGGGTGCTGCATCCACGCGTCGATGACCGGCACGGGCTGCCTGCCTCTCTCTCGTGACGCGGCCTGCCGTCCCGCGGAGGGGGCGGCTAAGCGTTCGCTTAGATGGGACCTTAGTCGCACGAGCCCTTGGACGGCCACCGTTCAGGCGGCATCCGGACCGACGCTCAGGGACCGCATCCCGGACTCTTTTATTGAAAACGATTGTCATCGTGCTACGGTCGGCGCCTTCTCCTTGACCACCCCTTTACCCGGAAGGGCTCCCGTGCGCCTGCCTGCCCGTCTCCTCCCCATGGCCGCAGTCACCGCCGCCTCCTCGCTGCTCACCGGCTGTTTCGCCGCGACGGACGCGGCGTCCGACGGAGCCGGGGACGGAGGAGAACGGATACGGGTGGCGATGATGCAGCCGCCGCGCTCCGGTCTTTCGCCGCTCTCCGACGACGCCTTCAAGCTGTCACGCTGGTCCACCGCCGAGACCCTCGTCCGGCTCGACGCCAACGGCGATGCCAGGCCCGCGCTCGCCACCGGGTGGAAGCAGTCCGGCAAGACCTGGACCTTCACCGTCCGCGACGGGGTCACCTTCCATGACGGCACGAAGCTCACCGCCGACGCGGCCGTACGTTCCCTCACCGAGGCCGCGTCCGCGTCGCCCAAGCCGCGCATCCTCGACGGCGTCGACCTGACGGCCGAGGCCCAGGGCGACCAGGTCACCGTCACCACCACCGCCGCGGACCCGCTGATCCCGCACCGGCTGAGCTCTCCGCAGCTGTCGATCCTCGCGGCCAAGGCGTACCGGGGAAAGACGGTCAGCCCGCTCGGCACCGGCACCGGGCCCTTCGAGCTGACGGATGTCAGAGGCACCTCGTCCGCCGCCCTCGAACGCTACGACGGCTACTGGGGCGCCAAGGCCAAGTCCCCCGGCATCGACGTGAAGTTCGTGCCCGACGGCACCGCGCGGGCCGCCGCCCTGCGCAGCGGTGAGGCCGACATCGCCGAGGCCGTGCCGGTCTCGCAGGCCTCGCTCCTGGACGAGGACCAGATCACCGAGGTGCCGATGCCGCGCACCAACACCCTCTACCTCAACACGGCGAAGGGGCCGTTCCAGAAGCCCGGCCTGCGCGCCGCCGCACGTACGGCGATCGACGCGAAGACCCTCGTCAACGGCGTCTACGAGGGCCGGGCCGATGTCGCGGACGGGCTGCTGGGACCGGCCCTCCCCTGGGCGGCCGATCTGCGGCCCAAGGACGTGCGGCGCACTAAGGCCGGTGATCCCGACGGCGCGGCCATCACCATCGGCACCTTCACCGACCGCGCGGAGCTGCCCGAGGTCGCCGCGACGCTGCAACAGCAGCTCCAGAAGGCCGGGTTCAAGGTGAAGCTGGAGGTCCGCGAGTACGCCGCCATCGAATCCGACGCGCTGGCCGGCGAGTTCGACGCGTTCATCCTCTCCCGGGCCACCGTGCTCGACTCCGGTGATCCGGCCGCGTACCTCTACAGCGACTTCGGCTCCGACGCCTCCTTCAACATCTCCCAGCTGTCCGACCCGGCCGTCGACAAGGCCCTGGAGAAGGCCTCCGCCGCCCCGGCCGGCGATGCGCGCCGCAAGGCCGTCATCGACGCGGAGGGCGCGGTGCTCGCCACCGATGCCGCGATCCCGATGCTCCACGAGCGGGTGATCCAGGGCGACGCGGCCTCCATGGTGGACGCCGCGCACGACCCGCGTGAGCGCGAGCTGGTCACGGCCAAGACGTACGTCAAGTGAGGCTCACCGCGCCGAAGGCGGGCCCGCGTGCCGGCTCCCGGGTGGCGGGTGCGCTGACCCGGGCCGGGTGTCTGGCCGCCGTGCTCGCCACCGTCGGGCTGCTGCCCTGGCTCTCGGGGAACGATCCGGCGCTCACCGTGCTGCGGGCCCGATCCGCCGAGCAGGAGGCGACGGCCGAGGCGCTGCGGGCGATCCGTGTCGATCTGGGTCTTGACGCCGGTCCCCTTGCGCTGCTCGGGAGTTGGGCGGCCGCGTTGCTGCGCGGTGACCTCGGCACGTCATGGGTGTCGGGGACCGCGGTGCTGCCGTCCGTGACCACCGGGGTGCAGGTGTCGCTGACGCTGATGGGGGCCGCGCTCGTGGTGGCGGCCGTGGTGGCCTGTGCGCTGGTGCTGCCGGTCCTCGTGCGGGGGCGCGGGTCGGCCGGGGCATTCGCCGCGATGCTCGCGGCCGTGCCCGAATTCCTGCTCGCCACCGTCGCGTTGCTGGTGTGCGGGGTATGGCTGGGCTGGCTGCCGACGTCCGGCTGGCAGGGGCCGGTGCACCTGGTGCTGCCCGCCGTCGCGCTCGGGGTTCCCGCGGGCGGCCTCCTTGGGCGGCTCGTCGCGGACGCACTGCCCGGGGTGCTCGACGAGCGGTGGGTGGAGCTGTGGCGGGGTTCCGGGGTGAGCCGCGCCCGCGTCGCGGGGGCCGCTCTCAGACGCGTACTGCCGCCGCTGGTACCGCAGTTCGGGATGGTCGCGGTCGGGCTCACCGGTGGTGCGGTCGCCGTGGAGAGCGTGTTCGCGGTGCCCGGCATCGGGCGCAGCGCCCTGGGTGCGGCCAAGGCGCAGGATCTGCCGCTGCTGCAGGGCGCGGTCCTCGCGCTGCTTGCGCTCGGCCTGGCCGCGGGCCTGCTCGCCGCGTGGGTGCGGCGCAGGCTGTTGGGGCCCGCGCTGCGCGATGCGGGGCTCACGCTGCCCGCGGCACGCCCGGCGCGGGTGCGCCCCGTGGTGCCGATCGCGCTCGGCGGCGTACTCCTGACGGCCGTTGTCTGGGGGCTGCTGCGTGATCCCTACGCGGTGCGGACCGGCGCCCGGCTCGCGGCGCCGTCCTGGACGCATCCGCTGGGCACGGACGGCCTCGGCCGCGATGTGCTCGCCCGGCTCGGGCACGGGGCCGCGTCGACGGTGGGCACGGCGGCCGCGGTGTGCGCGGTCAGCCTGCTCCTCTCGCTGGTACTCGGCTTCCTGCCGACGTTCGCCGCGGGGGCCTCGGACATCGCCAACGCCCTGCCGCCCGTGATCGTCGGCATTCTCGTCGCGGCGGTGGCAGGACCCGGCACCGGCGGTGCCGCGCTGGCCGTCGGGCTGATCTCCTGGCCGCCGCTGGCCGCCCACGCGGCGGCGCTGACGCAAGAGGTGCGGGCCTCGTCGTTCCTCACCGCCCAGAAGGCGATCGGCGCGCCACCCCGCTGGATCCTCACCCGGCATGTACTGCCATCGGTGGCAGGACCGGTCGCACGCCACGCGGTGCTCCGACTGCCAGGCATCGCGCTCGCGTTGGCCTCGCTCGGCTTCCTTGGCCTGGGGGCGCAGCCGCCCGCGCCCGAGTGGGGGCTGCTTCTGGACGAGTCACGCGCGTATGTGGAGCGCGCGCCGTGGGCCGCGCTCGCCCCTGCAGTGGCGCTGGCGCTGCTTGCGGGGCTTGCGGTGTCGCTGGGGGCGAGTCTGGGCGGGGACGGGCGCTCCGGCAGTGCCGGCGGTTCCGGCGTGCGCAATCGCCCCCGATACCGCTCCCGTTTCCGCCCCCGTACCTGGAAGGAACTCCCCCTTGAAACCTGAGGCGTCGCTGCCCGATGTCCTGCTCTCCGTACGGGACTTGAGGGTCGCCTTCGATTCCGGTCCTGCCGTGCGGGGTCTCTCCTTCGACGTACGCAGGGGCGAGGTCCTTGCGGTGGTCGGCGAGTCGGGGGCAGGCAAGTCCGTCACGGCGCGGACTGCCCTCGGCATGGCGCCGCGCGGCGCGTCGGTCGCCGGCGGCGTGACGCTGCACGGGCGGCCGCCCGGCACGGGCACGGCGGCCGTCGAGCTCGTCGGCAAGGACCGTGCAGCGCCTGCCGCCCTCTGGGGGCGCCGGGTGGCGCTGGTACCCCAGGACGCGCTGTCCGCCCTCTCCCCCGTGCACCCCGTGGGCGATCAACTCGCCGCCGCCGTACGGTCGGTGCGCGGGGTCTCCCGCGGCCGGGCGCGGAAGCTTGCCGTGACCGCGCTGGAGCAGGTGGGGATCGCGGATGCGGCGCGGATGGCCCGCGCCCATCCGCACGCGTTCTCCGGGGGAATGCGGCAGCGGGCGGTCATCGCGATGGCCACGATCAACGAACCGGAGCTGGTCGTCGCCGACGAGCCGACCACGGCCCTGGATCGCGAACGGCGCGCCCAGATCCTTGATCTGCTGATCGCCCGGTGCCGGGCGGCGGGTGCGGCACTGGTCCTGGTCACCCACGACCTGGAGGTGGTACGCGGCCATGCCGACCGGGTCCTTGTGATGTACGCGGGCCGGCAGGCGGAGTCCGGTCCGGTGGCGCAGGTCTTCGCACGGCCGCACGCCCCGTACACCGCCGGGCTGCTCGCCTCTCTGCCGCCTACAGAACCACTGGCAGGCCGCCGCCTCCCGGCAATCCCCGGCACACCACCGGCGCTCGACGCCCTGCCACCGGGCTGCGCCTTCGCACCACGCTGCCCGCTGGCCACCGAGCGGTGCCGCACCGAGCTGCCGGAACCGGAGCAGACGTACGGCGACCGGACGGTGTCCTGCCACCGCTGGCGTGAACTGCCCGCGTCACCTGCCGAGTTGTTCCTGGAAAAGGCCTCCGCGATGTGATCCCGCCGCCCCCACAGGGGACGTACAGCAACCGGACGACTTCCTGTTCCTGCCACCGCCGACCTGAACTGCCCTCGCCCGCCCGCCTAGTTGTTCCTCGAGAAGGCCCCCACCACATGACTTCCCCGCCCCCTCTCCTCGACGTCCGCGACCTGGTGGTCCGCTACGGCGACGCGGTCGCCGTCGATCACGTCTCGTTCGACCTCGCCGCCGGTGAGACCCTGGCGCTGATCGGACCCTCGGGCTGCGGCAAGTCGTCCACCGCCACGGCCGTCCTGCAGTTGCGGCGCCCGGACGGCGGTGAGGTGTGGTTCGAGGGGCAGGAGCTCACCGCGCTCGACGAACGCCGGCTGCGGCCGCTGCGGCCGGCGATGCAGCCGGTCTTCCAGGATCCCTACGGCTCCTTGAGCCCCCGCCACCGCATCCGCGATGCCGTCGCGGAGCCGCTGCGGGTGCAGGGGCGCTGGGGCGCCGCAGGCCCGGACCGCGTCGCCGAGCTTCTCGATCTGGTCGGCCTCGCCGCCGCGCACGGCGACCGGCTGCCGCACGAGTTGTCCGGCGGACAGTGTCAGCGGGCGGGCATCGCCCGCGCGCTGGCCTGCGAGCCGCGTCTGCTCGTTCTCGACGAACCGGTCTCCGCGCTGGATCCGTCGCTGCGCGCGGGCATACTCAATCTCCTTGCCGAGCTGCAGGAGCGTCTCGGCCTCGGCTATCTCTTCATCAGCCATGACAGGGCTGTCGTACGGCACTTCAGTGATCGCGTGATCGAGATGCGCGCGGGCAGGATCATCACCGCGTCCGCCGGGCAGGGGACGGACCGTTGAGCCCGCTGGCCCGCCTTCTCGTCTCCAGCCAGTTCGCCTTCAACGTCGGCTTCTTCGCCGTACTGCCCTATCTGGCCGACCACTTGAGCGGATCGCTGGGTCTCGGTGGCTGGCTGGTGGGGCTGGTCCTGGGGCTGCGGACGTTCAGCCAGCAGGGGCTCTTCGTCGTCGGCGGGGCGCTCACCGACCGCTATGGTCCGCGGCCGGTGGTCCTTGCCGGGTGTGCACTACGGGTCTCCGGGTTCTGCTGGCTCGGGTTCGCCGAAGGCACGGCGGCCGTCATCGGGGCGGTGGTCCTTGTCGGCTTCGCCGCCGCGCTGTTCTCACCCGCCGTGGAGACCGAGATCGCACGCGAGGCGGTGTGTCTGGAGGAGGCCGACGGCATCGCGCGTACGCGCGTCCTTGCGAAGTTCTCGGCCGGCGGGCAGGCGGGCGCGCTGATCGGTCCCGTGCTCGGCGCGCTCCTGCTGTCCGGCGGCTTCCGGGCGGCCTGCCTCGCGGGGGCCGGGGTCTTCGCGCTGGTGCTCGCGGGGCACTGGCGGCTGATGCCCCGCTCCGCTGCGGCCCCGGCCGCCCGCCGTGAGCGGGTCGACGTCCGTGTCGTACTCCACCATCGCCGCTTCCTCGCGCTCGCCGTCGCCTACGCGACGTATCTGCTGGCCTACAACCAGCTGTATCTGGCGCTGCCCGCCGAGCTGGAGCGGTCGACCGGTTCGCAGTCCGCGCTCGGCTGGCTGTTCGCGCTGTCGTCGGCGATGGTCGTCGCCGGGCAGCTGCCGCTGGAGCGATGGGCCGCCGCCCGGCTGTCCTGGCGGGGCTTCGTGATGTGCGGGCTCGTGCTGCTGGCGGTCGCGTTCGTGGTGGCGGGGGTGCTTTCGCCGTTGGGCGGGCTGTGGGCGTCGGCGGCGTTCGTGGTGCTGCTGACGCTGGGGCAGATGCTGGTGGTGCCGGCCACCCGGGCCTGGCTGCCCGACCTGGTGGATGCACGCCGACTCGGCCTGTTCACCGGGGCGTTGTCGTCCCTGGCGGGCATGGTCGTCCTCGCGGGAAGCGCGCCTGCGGGCGCGCTGCTGGAGATGGGCGGGCTGTGGCCGTGGCTGGTACTCGCGGCGGTTCCACTGACGGGTCTCGCGCTGGTGCCGGGCCGGGCGGGCGAACGGGCGACACCCGCGACTACTCGGACCGCTGAGGGGGTGCAGGGGGCTGGGGGTGGGTGAGGCGGGGCTGTGCGGGGGCGGGGCTGTGCTGTGCAGGGCGGGGCTGTGCTGTGCAGGGCGGGGCTGTGCTGTGCAGGGCGGTGGTCGAGCTGCGGGACGGGACGGCATCGGACGGCCGAGGCTTGCGGGGCTGGCAGCCTCGGGCCGCGCCCGTGCGGGCGGAGACCCGGGGGGCTGTGCTGTGCGGGGCGGTGGTCGACCTGCGGGACGGGACGGCGGTCGACGGCCGAGGCTTGCTGACCAGTGCAGCTCTGCGGGGCTGGCAGCCCCGGGCCGCGCTCGTGCGGGCGGAGACCCGCACCCCCAGATCGCGACGGCGGTCGACAGCTGAAGCCTCGGGGGCCGCAACCCTGCGGGCACCATGCGGGGCGAGCAGTCCGGGCGCCCGCACCTCTGCGTACGGAGGCCACCCCGATCTGCGATACGGCGTTCGACGACCAGGCCCACAAGCCGGCGCAGCTCTGCGGGCCGGGCAGCCCCGGCCGCGCCCGCGGGCGGAGACCACACCCCCAGACCCGCGACGACGGTCGACAGCCGGAGCCCGCCGGGCGGGCACGGCTCCGGCCTGGGCGTGTACCGGTGGGTCGTGGAAGGAGCGATCGCGCTGCTGCACTGGTTCCGCCGCCTGCGTATCCGCTGGGAGATCCGGATTCACGGGTTCTGACAGCACCGGCCTTCCCAGCGGGCCGAGCGCGGCGGTGGTCAGCGCCAGTCGTCGATCACATACGCGTCGGGGTGGCTGTACCCGGGTTCGTTGGGCCTGTGCATGGTCACGCCCTGCAACCAGGTGCGGAAACCGCGGTCGATCATGCGCCGGTAGGCATCCGGGCGCCCCAGGTTCATGCCGGCGTCCAGTTGCCCCAGCCCGCGCTCGGCGGCCAGCCGCTCGCATGCGTCGAGCAGTCGCTCGAACCGGTCGGCGGCCTCCGGACCAGGACGTACGGCGCCGAATTTGACGAAGCACACGTCCAGGCCGGCCTCCGACCCGGCTCCGCAGTGGCAGACGGCCAGGCCGTCGAGCTCGGAGCCGGCGCCATGGAGCAGGATGGTGTCACCGAGTCCCTGCGCGTGCGCGGCCACGATCTCGCGTTCCAGGCTCAGGCCCTCGTACACGGCTCCGGTCAGTGCGCGACAGAGGCTCAGTGCGTCGGGCCGCTCGGCGGCGGGCAGTTCGCCGTAGAGCACCCGGCCGGGGACTGCGGCACCTTCTGTGACCTGCTTCTTCATGATGGCTGTGAGGAATCGAGGCCAGAAACCGTATCGGCGGTAGAGCTCAAGATGCTTGGGACTGTGCGCGAAGGTGAACAGGCCGAGGTGGCGATTCCCCCAGGCGTCGAAGCAGTCGATGACCGGCTCCATCAGACGCCTGCCGATGCCCTGGTCCCACAGATCCGGACGTACGGTCAGCGGTCCGAAAAACCCGACGCTGCCCCAGTTGGCGGCGAAGTTCGATCCGACTACTTCGCCCTCGACCGTCGCCGCGAACGCCGCCTGCGGGTCGGCCGCCCAGCGGGTACGGACGTAGTCGACGGTCCCGAACGGATCGGGTGCCCCCAGGAAGGTCCCGAAGGCGGCCCTGCAGATCTCATCGGCCCGATCCAGGTCCGCCTCATCCAGCGGGCGGACTGATACCGGGGCCGCGCCGCTCCTGGGCTCCGCTGCTGGTGGGACCATCGCTCTCTCCTCCCTACCCCCGTTCCCCCCGTTCCATCGCACCACGGAGGTGCGCCGCAGGCGAGGTGAACGGTCCGACGACACCCCCGAGGAGTCGGGCCCGCGCAGCCTCACATCCGGGATCTCAGTACGTCGATCTCGCAGCCCGGCGCGGAGGGGTCGAAGCCGTGCTCGATCAGCCAGCGAACCGCCAGCAGGCTTCGCAACGACCACCACGCGTGGATCACGTCGAGGTCGATGTCGGTGCCATAGCCGTCGATGACGTCGTCGAGGTGCTCCTCGTGTCCGAGCGTGAAGGTGGCGAGGTCGTACAGGGCATCACCCTGGCCCGCCTCGGACCAGTCGATGATGCCTGTGACCTCGTCGCCGTCGACGAAGACGTGTGCGATCTGCAGGTCGCCGTGCGTGAACGCCGGAGTCCACGGCCGGAGCGCGGCCTCGGCGACCTGGCGGTTGCGGGTGACCAGGTCGGCGGGCAGGACACCATTCGTCACGAGCGACTCGCACTCGTCGTCGAGTTCCGCCGCCAGCGCGACGACGCTCCGGCCGGCCCGGCCCGGCAGGGGCGGCAGGGGCGCTTCGTGCAGCTTCCGGATGGCGGCACCCGCCGCGGCCCACGCCGCCGGCGACCCGGTCGACGGCCCGCCGAGGCGCCCAAGCGTCGTCCCCGGGAGTGCGGCGATCGCGAGCACGGGCGGCTTGCGCCACAGGACCTCCGGGGTCGGGACCGGCGCGAGGGACATCGCATCGACCTCGACGTCGATGCGCGCCTGATCGGCATCCACCTTCAAGAACACGTCGCCGACGCGCAGAGTCGCGCGCTCGGAATGGGCGACGACGACTTCGACCTCATCCATGGGCGACCAGTGTCCCGGGGATGATCGCCGACGTCACCCGGTTTATCGCGTGCGATGACGCGGCTGACCGCGTCCCGCTACCCGGCGGCCTCGTGCACGACACCGACCTCTGGCCAGGTCAAGCCCACCCCTTTTGTCAGGAGTCCCAAGCCGCGACGGCCGTCGACGACCAAGGCCCACAAGCCGCCGCAACTCTGCGGGGCGGGCAGCCCGGGGCCGCGCAGGTGCGGGCGGAGCCCCCGGCCGCGCATGTGCGGGCGGAGCCCCCCCCCCGGCCGCGCTCGTGCGGGCGGAGACCCGCACCCCCCAGATCGCGACGGCGGTCGACAGCTGAAGCCCCGGGTGCGCCGCACTCCGTGTACGGAGACCATCCCCCGATCCGCGATACGTCGTTCGACTGTCAACGCCCACAAACCGGCGCAGCTCCACGGGCGCCGGGCAACCCCGGCCGCACCCATGCCGACGGGCACCGGACCCGATCCGCGAGGCGGTCCGCCGCCCAGGCCTCAGCCGCCGCAGCGCTGCCAGCCGGTGAATCCCGCGCCGTGTCCGTACGGACGGAGACCACACCCCCGATCCGCGACGGCGGTCGACTGCCGAAGGTCGCGAGCCGCCGCAACTCTGCGCCGGCCAGTGAGTCCCCGGCCGCACCCGTGCGCATGGAGTCCCCTGCTGATCCGCCGACCCCGAAGCCACCCCACCCATCCCCCCGCCCAAGCCCCCTGCAATTCTGATCCCGTGGCCCTCACCTCCTCCTCGCCGGAACCCATAACCGCCGACCCGCCCTCCTCCGCCGTGAACCCGCTGCTCACGCAGTCGTGGCTGGATCTGGCGTTTCTGCACTGGGCCGTGGATCCGGACGACGTGGCGCCGCTGTTGCCCGCCGGCACCGTGCCCGATGTCCATGGAGGGGTCACCTATGTGGGGCTCGTTGCGTTTCGGATGCACCGGGTGGGCTGGTTCCGGCTCCCCGGTATTCCGTACCTGGGGACCTTCCCCGAGACGAACGTACGGCTCTACTCGGTGGACGGCCACGGACGTCGCGGCGTCGTCTTCCGGTCCCTCGACGCCTCGCGGCTGATACCGGTGGCGGTCGCGCGTGGTGCCTTTCGGCTGCCCTATCAGTGGTCCCGGATGAGCATCCGGCGCAGCGGCGACATCGTCACGTACACGAGCAGCAGGCGCTGGCCCGGGCCGCGCGGCGCGCACAGCCGGATCGCGGTGCGGGTGGGCGAGCGGGTGGCGGAGCCCACCGAGTTCGAGCATTTCCTGACGGCGCGGTGGGGCATGCACAACACATTCTTCGGGCGGCAGATGTTTTTGCCGAACGTGCACCCGCGCTGGCCGCTGCACCGCGCGGACCTGGTGGCGTGCGACGAGGACCTCGTCGTGGCGGCGGGGCTGCCCCGGCCCGTGGGTGACCCGGTGAGCGTGCTGTATTCGCCGGGGGTGCCGGTGCGGTTCGGGCGCCCGGCGCGCCCCGGCGGCATTCCCACTCCCTGACCGGGCGGAAGCCTCGACTCGGCCCGTCCTATGCTGAGCGCATGATCGAACTACCGCTCTCCGCACTGGAAGTTGCCATGGTCGAGGCCGGTACGTCGGCCGCCGACGCGCTGCGCAACTGCGACGGTGCCGCCCAGGAACTCGACCGTCTCGGCTACCACCGGCTGTGGTTCGCCGAGCATCACCGCTCCCCCGCCATCGGCGCCTTCCCGCCGCCGATCATGACGGCACGCATCGCCGCCACGACGTCGCGCCTGCGGGTCGGCTCGGGCGGCGTACTCGCCCCCAATCACGCGCCCTTCACCGTGGCCGAACAGTTCGCGACGCTGGCCGCGCTGCATCCCGACCGGATCGACCTCGGGATCGGGCGTGGCCCTGGGACGTTCGACGAGGGAACGGCGCGTGCGCTGCGCCGCGGGGCGGATCCCGCCACGGACGAGGAGTACGGCCGTGATGTCGCCGCCACGCTGGAATTCCTCACCGAGGTCGGCCTCGGCGAGCTGCCCGAGCCCTGGCTCCTCGCGTCGAGCCGCGCGGGGGCGGCACTCGCCGCCGAACAGGGCCTGCCGGTCGCGTTCGCCCACCACATCCGCCCCGAGAACACCATCGAGGCGCTCGCGCACTACCGCGAGGCGTTCCGGCCCTCCGTCTGGTGCGAGAAGCCGCGCGTCCTGGTGTGCGTGGAGGTGGTGTGCGCGGAGACCCAGGAGCGGGCCGATGAGCTGACCCGGCCCATGGCCGTCGTGAAGGCGGGCCTGCTCCAGGGGCACAGCGATGTGCCCTTCCCGAGTCCGGCGACCGCGGCGGCGCATCGATTCGATGCGCGGGAGGAGGCGGCGCTCGCTGCGTTCGCCGCTTACCAGGCCCATGGGACACCGGAGTTGGTCGAGGAGCGGCTTACGCGGCTCGCGGAGGTCACCGAGGCCGACGAGCTGATGCTGGTGACGCCCGTCTACAACCTCGCCGACCGTGTCCGGTCCTTCCAGTTGGTGCGCGAACTCGCGGCTCCGCTCGGTACGTGACCTCGCCGCGGTGCCTGGCATGGCTCAGCGCGGCTCCGGCGCTGGGTCCAGTGCCAAGGCGACGGCTTGGTCGACGCTGAGCTGGGTGCCGCGCGCGAAGGCCATGTCGAAGTCCTTCTGTCCCAACTCCTTGCGACCGAGGGTGCGGGCGGCATCGTGCGGAGCGTTGAAGTGTGCAGAGCCGAAGAGGGGAAGACCGACCCTCCGCCAGATGCGGTGGGCCGCCCCTTGAAGCACGGCGGCGTGGCGGCTGCGGCCGCCGACCGCATGGAGCAGGGCGATGAATTCGATGGGCAGGACCACGGCGCAAACGAGAGGACATACAGCACATACGCCTTGCCCCAGCGCTCGCCATGCACATCGCAGATGTGGCGGGCCTGTTGGCAGACTTCGACGGCGCGCTCAAGGTCGCCCTGGAAGGCGAATGCCATGGCCAGCTCGATCCGGGCCATCAACACGTTGCTGTTGAGTTCCCCCAGGGCTGCGTATCGGGCGAGGGCGGTTTCGAAGTACTTCTGTGCCACGTCGTGTTCATCACGGATCAGCGCGGTACAGCCGAGCCGGTGGGTGGCGTATGCGTACGCGGCGTCGTCGTCGATACGCAGTGCCTGGGCTCGGCAGTCTTCCAGCATGGACACGGCCACCGCCGAGTCCCCCTGGAGAATGGCCACGTATCCGGTGCCCCAGAGGGCCTTGAGCCGATCGGGAGTGAGGCGGGAGGCGGCCGCGAGGGCTCTGTCCAGCCAGTACCGGCCGTCGCCCAACAGCCCGCAGCCGACCCAGTAGAACCAGAGCGTCCCGGCCAGCCGCAGGCCGGCCTCTTCCTGGCCGGGCGTGGACAAGGCGGAGTCGAGCGCCGAGAAGAGGTGGGTGTGCTCGCGCCGGGCCGAGTGGAAGACAGCGGCCTGGCCGGGGCCGAACCAATCCCGCTCGCCCTGCTCGGCGAACGCCTGGCACCAGGCGAGGTGACGGCTCTGCTGCGATTGCTCCTCGCCGAGGCGCCGCAGCCATTCGCCGCCGTACGCCCGTACGGTGTCGAGCTGGCGACAGCGCTCGCCGTCCGGCCACTTGTCGCGGACGAGCAGAGACTTTGTGACGAGCCCGGCGAGCAGATCGGCGATCTCCGTTTCCCCCAGAGGAGAGTGAGCGCACACCTGCTGGGCGGCGTCGAGGGAGAAGTCCCCGGCGAATACGGAGAGCCGAGCCCACAGCAACCGCTCGTGCGGCTGACACAGCTCGTGGCTCCAGCCGATGGCCGTACGGAGCGTACTGTGCCGGTTCGCCCCACCGGACGTGGACGTCTGCGGATCTGCCCCCGCGGCCTCCTCGACGAGGACCTGGAAGCGGTCTTCCAGACGACTGCCGGTTGCTGTCGGTGAGTGCGAAGCCAGGACACGCCTCGCGGGCGCGCTGCGCGAAGAGCACCGCCGCCCCGTCGACGACCGGCATCGGCTCGACCAGGAACTGCTGCGCGTCCTGAAGGGGAAAGGGCTGCCGACTGGTAGCAAGGACGTGCAGACGGGGGGCGGCGCGCAGCAGCAGTACGGCGAGGTCCGCGCATGCTTCCACGAGGTGCTCGCAGGTGTCGAGGACCAGCAGCATGCGCTTGTCCTCAAGGTGATACCCCGTCGTCGAACTCGTTCGCCGCTTCTGCGGCTGAGCGCACGGCGATACGGGTCTTGCCGACCCCTCCGGTCCCCGTCAGGGTTACCAGCCGGGAACGGGTCCAGGCCTTGCGCAGCACAGACAGCTCGTGACGGCGGCCGATGAAGCTCGTCTCCTCCCTCTCCGTAATCGCATGTTTTCGGGGTGCTCAATGATCACGGCGCGGGGGGGCGCTCCTGCCGAGCAAAACGTCATCGCGTCGACGCAGGTCGGCGACAACTTCCGCCCCTGGAGGAACAGTTGAAGGGTTGACGGGGCCCCGACAATCAGTATGGTCTAGGCCAATGAGTCGACCGAGGCGCCCGGTTGTCTCCGTCCCCCTCATCCCCCCACCTCCGAGGGAGCAGAGATGAACAAGAAGCAGAAGCTGGCGGCCGCCCTGGGTGCGGCCTTCGCGCCCGTACTAGTGCTGACCTCCGTCACCCCGGCCGGCGCGCACGGATACGTCAACGCGCCCCCGAGCCGTCAGGCCCAGTGCGCGGCCGGCACGGTGAGCTGCGGCGAGATCACCCACGAACCGCAGAGCGTCGAGGGCCCCAAGGGTCAGACGACCTGCAGCGGCGGCAATGAGCGGTTCGCCGAGCTGGACGACGACAACAAGGGCTGGCAGACCACCGACGTCGGCTCGTCCCAGGAGTTCAGCTGGAAGCTGACGGCGGCTCACGCGACCAGCACCTGGCAGTACTTCGTCGGCGGCAACAAGATCGCCGAGGTCGACGACGGCGGCGCCAAGCCGGGCGACACCGTCACCCACACCGTCGACTTCGGCGGGCTCAGCGGCAAGCAGAAGGTGCTCGCGGTGTGGAACATCGCCGACACCTCCAACGCCTTCTACGCCTGCATCGATGTGAACATCACGGGCTGAGGAGGCCAATCCGCGCGGGGTGGTTCCCCCACACCATCCCGCGCGGTCCGCTTGGCCGGCGGACCGCAACCGGCACCGATGGCTTCGATGACTCCGAGGCGCGGCGGGAGTCCTACCTTCGACCACATGCCCGTCACAGGTTGAGAAGGTGGACGCATGGCCGATCTGCGCGAAACGCTGGAAGCACACGTCGACAAGGGCTCCGTGCCCGGAGCCGTGGGCCTGGTGGCCCGCGGTGACCGCATCGAGGTGGCGGCCGTCGGGTCCGTCGACGTCGAGGGCAGCGCCCCGATGGCCAGGGACTCGATCTTCCGTATCGCATCGATCACCAAACCGATCGTTGCCGCGGCCGTCATGATGCTGGTCGAGGACGGGCGGGTCGCGCTCGACGACCCGGTCGCCCGGTGGCTGCCCGAGCTGGCGTCACCGAGCGTCGTACGCACGCCGGCCTCGCCGGTGGACGACGTGGTCCCCGCGGTGCGGCCCATCACCGTCTTCCATCTGCTCAGCTCCCGCGCCGGATACGGCTTCGCGCCCGACTTCTCGCTGCCCGCGGTCGCGGCGCTGGCCACCGAGCTGAAGCAGGGCCCTCCCGCGCCGCAGGCCGTGGCGGCGCCCGACGACTGGATGGCCACCCTGGGGCGGATTCCGCTGCTGCACCAGCCGGGCGACGGCTGGCTGTACAACCTCAGCTCCGAACTGCAGGGCGTGCTGATCTCCCGGGTCACGGGCAGGACGCTGCCCGACTTCCTCGCCGAGCGGATCTTCGAACCGCTCGGGATGACCGACACCGCCTTCGCCGTGCCGCCCGCCAAGCTCGACAGGTTCACCGCGTACTACGGGGCCCGTCCCGAGGGAGGCCTCGACCTCCTCGACGCCGCCGACGGGCAGTGGAGCCATCCGCCCGCGTTCCCGTCCGGCGCGGGCGGCCTGGTCTCCACCGCCGACGACTGGCGCGCCTTCGGCCGGATGCTGCTGGCCCAAGGGGCGGCAGGCGACCGCCAGTTGCTCTCCCCCGCGTCGGTCCGGCACATGACGACCAATCATCTGACCGTGGCCGAGCGGGAAGCCGGCGGCTTGTTCCTCGAAGGCATGGGCTGGGGCTTCGGCGCCGCGGTCGACGTCGAGCGGGCCGAACCCTGGAGCGTGCCGGGGCGCTACGGCTGGGTCGGCGGCACCGGCACGACCGCGCACATCATCCCGGCCACCGGCACGGTCACCATCATGCTCAGCCAGCTGCAGATGGGCGGGCCGAGCTTCCCCGAGCTGATGCGGGACTTCTGGCGGTACGCGGCGGACGCCTGACGGGCAGCCACGGCGGCCGCACGGCGTCGATCATGCGCCAGGTACCGCCCGCACCAGAGAGGCCCTTCTGTGCAACGACGTGACTTCGCAGCCGCCCTGACCGCCGCCGTCGCCACCCCGGCCGTCCTCGGCGCGGCACCGGCCGTCGCGGCCGACCGCTCGGGCGGCGGGCTCGACCACCACATGCGCGCGACGCTCGCCGCGGAGCTCGACGACCGGGGCGCCACCCGCGCGCTCGTCCCGCACCTGCACGACGTGGGCTTCGAGACAGGTGATCGTGCCGTCGGGTGGCCGAGCTCCGCAAGAACCTGCCCGGCGGCACCGAGTCGGGCCAGCCCTGGAGTCGCCGCCGCGACCTGTACCTGGTGCACGACATGGCCGCCCAGTGGGCGGTCCTGCGCGACAAGCTGGTGAAGGAGGCCTGTCCGAACGGCTGAGGCCGGGCCACGGGGATGTACGTACGCAGTCGTCAGGCCAGCGGGCAGTTGGCCAGCAAGGTCGTCGGGTCCGCCCCGGTGGGGCGCGGGATCGTGTGGCTGGGTGGTGCGGCGTGGCCGGTGCGGAGCCAGTGTTCCGTGGCGGTGAACGCCGAGCGGTGGCAGGGCAGCAGTGGGCGGAGCTTGTCGGGGAAGGTGTCGAACAGCGAGTCGGTGTGCGTGGCGCCCTCTATGCGGTAGGAGCGGAACAGGTCGCCGCGGCCCGCGTCGCGGACCATGCGGGCGTACACGTCCGCGTCGCGGCTGATGGGCAGCAGCACATCGAGGGTGCCCTGCAGCGTGATCAGCGGTTTTCCGATCCTGCCGGTCAGCGCTACCCGCTGCACGGCCCGGTGGACCTCCGCCGGACGGGACGCGTAGTCGTAGTCCGCGTCGCAGGCCGGCGTGCCGGGCGCGCAATACGGGGTGCCTGCCTCTGTGGAGCCGTCGAAGTCGGGGTCGAACTCCTCTCGGTAGACGCGCTGGGTCAAGTCCCAGTACGAGCGGTGGTGGTAGGGCCACAGGAACTCCGAGCCCGCGGGGAAGCCCGCCGCAAGCATCTGCCGGTGGGCTCGGGCGACGCCGGAGCCGCCCGCCGCGTAGGCGGGGTACGCACGCAGCGCGGTCGGCAGGAAGGTCAGCAGGTTCGGTCCGTCCGCGCGCCACAGCGTGCCTTCCCAGTCCACACCGGCGTCATAGAGCTCGGGATGGTTCTCCAGCTGCCAGCGCACCAGGTAGCCGCCGTTGGAGATACCCGTGGCCAGGGTGCGGGTGGGATGCCTGCCGTAGCGCTGGGCGACGACCGTGCGGGTGGCCTTGGTGAGTTGGGTGACGCGCCGGTTCCATTCGACGACGGCGTCGCCCGGCCGCCGGCCGTCGCGATAGAAGTGGGGTCCGGTGTTGCCCTTGTCGGTGGCGGCGTAGGCATACCCGCGGGCCAGCACCCAGTCGCCGATGGCCCGGTCATTGGCGTACTGCGCCCGGTTTCCAGGGGTGCCTGCGATCACCAGGCCGCCGTTCCACCGGTCGGGCAGCCGGATGACGAACTGGGCGTCGTGGTTCCAGCCGTGGTGGGTGTTGGTCGTGGACGTGTCGGGGAAGTAGCCGTCGACCTGGATGCCGGGCACGCCGGTGGGGGTGGACAGGTCCTTGGGGGTCAGGCCCGCCCAGTCGGCCGGGTCTGTATGACCCGATCCGACGGTTCCGGCGGTGGTCAACTCATCCAGACAGGCGCCCTGTTGGCGTTCGGCGCCCGGCACTTCAAGACGGTCGAGGCGGGCGCAGCTCCCCTCCGCGGGCGCGGGCGGCACGGCTGCGCTCGGGGCGGCAGTGAGCGCAAGGAGCAGGGCCGCTCCGGTGGTGATGCGGAGCAGCAGGCGGAGGCGGAAGCGGTCTGAACTGCGATGCCCGGGTGGGATGTTGGCGTCGGCTCTATGGGGGCGCATGCGGCTGTCTCCGTGTACGGGAAAGGGATGCGGCGGGCGGAGGCGCGACGACCTGCCGGATGAAAACAGTCGGATGAGGACAGTCAGACGACGACAGTCAGCCGCCGTTGAGCCCGAAGAACTCGGTGATCCAGTGGCTGGAGCAGATCGATGCGATGAAGTGCGCGGTCCCGGTGGCGCCGCACTGCTGGGCAGCGGTGCCGGGGTCCACCGGTGTGCCGTGGCCGACGTTCGGCACCCGGTCCACCTCGACCGCGACGCTGCCGTCGGCGGCCAGGTACTGCTCACGTCGCGTGCTGTTCGGCCCGATGGCGGACGTACGGTCCGGGCTCTGCCCCAGGCCGTGCACGGCCGTCCACTGATCGCGCAGGGCGTCCGCGTTCTTCGGTACGACCGTGGTGTCCCGGTCGCCGTGCCAGATGGCCACCCGCGGCCAGGGGCCGGTGTGGCCGGGGGCGGCGTCCGTCACGTTCTTCGCCCAGGCCGCGGGGGTCCGGGTCACCCCCGGGTTCATGCAGGTGTACGCGGAGACGACGTCGGTGGCGCAACGGTGGGGCAGGCCCGCGACCACCGCCCCGGCCTGGAAGACGTCCGGGTAGGTGGCGAGCATGGCCGCGGTCATCGCACCGCCCGCCGAGAGGCCCGTGACGTAGGTCCGGGCGGGATCGCCGCCATAGGCGGAGCCTGCCTTGGCGACCATCTGCCGGATCGACGCGACCTCGCCCTGGCCCCGCTGCGTGTCCCCGCTCTGGAACCAGTTGAAGCACTTGTTGATGTTGTTCGACGTCGTCGTTTCGGCGAAGACCAGCAGGAATCCGTACTGATCGGCGAACTTGGTCAGCCCCGAGTTGTCGGCATAGATCTGGGCGCTCTGCGTGCAGCCGTGCAGGGCCACCACCACCGCCGGATGGGCGGGCAGCGACTCCGGCCGGTACACGTACATGTTCAGAGCGCCCGGGTTGGCCCCGAAGTCGGTCACCCGCTCCAGAGCTACCGCCGCCCGGGCCTGCGGCGCCGGGGCGAACAGGGAGGCCCCGGCGGCGAGGGCGAGAGCGGCGACCGGCAGGCCGATCCTGCGCAGCCGGCGTCTGAGCGAGGCCGCACGACGGGGCAACGGGGCCGTGTGGGTGGGGGGTTGGGCGATTCCGTCCATCATGGAAGCCTCCTACGGGCAGCGGCGCCGAGCGGCTCGCCGCCGCGGCGAAGTGCCGGTCACCCTAGGAGGCGATCCAGCCGCCGCGACATGGCGACGAACCCCACAACCACGGCGTACGCCAAGGGCGTTCGCCCTGTTGCGCGACCCGCAGCCCGCCGACCCGCAGGGGTCCGGCGCGAGCCGACCATGACCATGACTACTCTGCGAGCGTGCTGACACTGAACACGGAACCTGATGCCGAACTGGCAGTGGCGGCGGCCCGAGCCGGAGCCGCTGTCGTGCGCACCATGTACGGGGATTCGCTGCCCAGGTTCGAGAAGACGGCCGGCGACTTCGCGACGGCCGCGGACCTCGCCGCGGAGAAGGCCATCTGCGACGTCCTGCGTACCGCTCGGCCCGATGATGCCGTCACCGGCGAGGAAGGCGGTCATCAGGGCGCGGGCGACGCGGCACGCCGATGGCTGGTCGACCCCCTGTGCGGCACGCTCAACTACGCCGCGCACACCATGCTGGTCGCGGTGAATGTCGCCCTGCGGGTGGGAACGGACATCACGGTCGCCGCGTCGGCCGATCCGTTCACCGAAGAGGTGTTCTGGACCGACGGGGAACGCGCCTGCCTGCGCCGCGGTGGCGTGGACGAGGAACTGGCGCCCTCCCCCGATTCACGCCTTGTGGACGTCAACCTCGACCCGCCGTTCCCGAACGACCCTTCCTTCCGGGCGGTTCGGCTGCTCGCCGACCCGGACTTCGTCCAGGAGTTCCGGCCCCGCGTCGTCTCCACCACTCTGGCGGTGGCCTGGGTCGCGGCCGGCCGCAGGGCCGCCTACATCACCGACGGACATCTCCGCGACAGCGTGCACTTCTCCGCCGGTATCGCCCTGTGCCGCGCCGCCGGCTGCACGGTGACCGGCATCCACGGCCAGCCTCTGCACACGGGCGCGGGCGGCCTGATCGTGGCGGCCGACCGGCAGACCCATGCCGCACTGCTTGACATGATCAGCCGTCAGACCCGTCGAGCCGGGATCAGATCCGGCGATTAGCCTCTCCGCTCGACCAGCTCTTTGAGGCGGGCGATCTCGGCAGCGTGCTCGTTCAGCCGCTGGGAGGCGACGCCGCTGGTGTGAAGGACCGCTCCCGCGACGGATACCGGCACCGAAAGACCAAGGATGCCGAGCAGTTCGGGCCAGTCCCGCTGGGCGGCGCACGGATTGCGGAAGTCCGCCTGTGCGTTGGCGGTGGGGCCGTCCGTGAACAACCGCGACTCGCACGTACCGGAGCCGCCGGCGTCGTACGGCACCAGCAGGAGCACGGCGAACCACACCCACAGCGCGATGGCCACGGCCATCAGCACGAACCCCCACGCCTCTGCGTTCTTGGCGCGCTTTCGCAGACGTATGTCGAGAGGTATCGGGGTCATGACAGACGAACCTATCAAGTCCGCGATCACCGTCCGTCGGCACGGATCAGGCTTGCGGCCGCTGATGGTCCCTCAATGTCCCCGAGGACCTTTGATCGGCGTCGCGCGAAGAATGGACGCGTGCCGCCTTTCGATCAGACACGTCTCCGGCTGCCTCGTGGCGCCGGCGCCGACGCTGCACGGGCCGTCGGCACGTTCGTGCTGGTGGCGGTCGCCGAGGGACAGCGGCTGAGCCGGGGCGAGGACGGCGCGGGTATCCGGTGGCGGTGGGCTGGTTCACGGTGCTGGCCATCGGGGCGTACTACCTCCCAGGGCCGGATGCAGGCCGCCATCGCCATGGCGGCGACGATGGTGATCGGCCACAACATCTCGATGATCAACGTGCAGGCGGGTGCGGCTCTGTACCGGCTGGCGCTGTACCGGCTGAAGAAGGATCCCGCCCAGGCCGAGGAGGCGCTCGGTGCGATCAAGGCGGGCAGCCGCGAGACGCTGCGGGAGCTGCGGGCCGCCCTTGGTGTGCTGCGCCAGGTCGATGAGGAGGCACCCGCGGCGGCCGGGGCCATCGTGATCGTGGTGTTCGGCGCCTTCATGCTGAGCGCCGACCGGATCCTCCAGCAGTTCGGCCTCGGCCTCGCCGTGGCGATCCTGATGGACGCGTGCCTGGTGGCTCCCCGCCCCGCTCGCCCGGCGACTGCCCAAGGCGGCGCTCGAGCGCCTTGCGCAGATACGTGCCTGTGCTCAGGCGAGAGACAACACAGCCACGTCGTACCGCTCCCTCACAGGAACCGGTCGGGTCGTCGGCTCGTCCTCGGCGTCGGCCCGCAGCCGCCCAAGCCCTTCCTGGAATTCCGCGGCGGTGAGCTGGGCGAACTTCGACTGGGGCTGCGAGGGCATGCGGGCGTGGTAGTCGCGGAGACTGGCGGTGACGGGGCGAGCGAAGGAGATGACGGTCCGGACCGTGAATCCGGCCAGGGCGAAGTCCTCCAGCACCTCGGACCTGGAGGGAAATCGCTGTTCGTCCAACTCACGGAGGCCGGGCCAGTAGTCGTAGACCAGGGCGTCGAGCCGCTCGCGAAATGTCGTGCGGATGACGGTCGTTCCGCCGGGCCGGAGAACGCGGGCCAGCTCGTGGGCGACCCGGACGCGGTCGGGCAGATGGTGGATCACGCGCGACAGCAGGGCCAGGTCGAACAGATCGGAGCGAGTGGGCACGGCCTCCGCTGTGCCCGCCAAATACTCCACCGTCGCATGGGAGTTGTGCCGCCGAGCCTCAGCAAGCATGGGCACGGAAACGTCGATCCCGATCACTCGCGAGGGGTTGAGCCGACGGGCCATCGAAGCGCAGAACATACCCGTGCCCGCCCCGATCTCCACCACCGCAGGCGACGGCCGCCCCACGAAGGAACCGATCAAGTGTGTCCAGTCGTGGAGTGACGCATCGGGCATCTCATTGCCGCCCTGATATACGCCCGCCAGCCGCTCATCGTCATAGACCCTGCCCATGCCGATCATGCTTACGGTTCTGACGCCGCAGGACAAGACCGCGACCGGCCGCCGCCCCGTGCTGCTCGCCTTGCCCGAAGGCTTTGCCCAAAGGCCTTACGCATCAGCCTTACGCAAAATCAAATTCCCCCGGCGGAACCGCTCCCCCTCGCCCGGCTCACGCAGCATCCGGCCGACTTCGACGAATCCGGCCGCGCCGGCCAGCCCCGCGAGGTCATCGATCGGCCACCGGTAGGCAGTCGCCACTCTGTGGTCGAACGGCGTGACCGGCTCCCCCTCCGACTCGAAGAAGCCGAGCAGGAGATGTCCTCCGGGTGCGAGTACCCGCTGGAACTCGGTGAAGTACGGGGGCAGTTCCTGCGGTGGGGTGTGAATGACCGAGTACCAGGACACGATGCCGTCCAGGCTGCCGTCGGACACGTCCAAGGCGTCCATGGAACCGACCTCGAAGCGCAGGTCCTGGTAGGCCGCGCGGGCGAGGTCGATCATCACCGGCGAGAGGTCTACGCCGAAGACGTCGAGCCCCAGGTCCCGCAGGTACGCGGTCGTCTGCCCCGGACCGCATCCCAACTCGGCGACGAGCCCCCCATCGGCGCTCCGCACGATGTCGGCGAACGCGGTGAGCACCGCGCGATCCAGCGGAAGCGCGTCAAGCGAGTTGCGGGCGAACTCCGCGTAGATGACGGCCATGGCGTCGTAGGCGTCCGCTGTTGCACTGAGGTAGGAGGAAGGTTGAGTCACAAGCGCGGATACTAGGGGGCCTGCCCGATCGGCCCGATGGCCGCCCCTCCCGTGACAACTCCGCCCGGGTCAGGCGTCGGAACAGCACCGCAGCGTGCGGAACAGCGCGTAGCGTGGCAGTTCCCAGTCATGCGCACGGCGGGCGAAAGCGAGAACTGCGCGAGATCGGCGCTCTGGCTGGAGACGGCCCCCGGCGAGTGCTGGACCCGCAGCTACTGTCTGCTCTACCGGCAGTTGGTGCTGTGGCTCTCGCACGGCGACTCCCGGGCCGAGGAGCGGGACAGACTCGGCCGCGAGGCACTGGCCCTGAAGCAGACCGTGGACGACCGGCTCGGCGCGGCCATCGCGCTGGAACTGCTCGCCTGGTCCGCGGCGCGCGCGGGACGCGACGAACGGGCCGCCTGGCTCCTTGGAAGTGCGGACTCGATCTGGGTCAGGATCGGCGGCGTGCGGCTGTTCAACGTGGCCATACTGCACACTGAACACGACACGGCCGTCGCCAAGGTGCGGGCGGCGCCGGGAGATTCGGCGTACGCGGCTCAGCACGAGCGGGGTGCCGGGCTGAGCCTCGCGGAGTCGGTGACGCACGTGACCGAGGGCACGGACGCGCTCCCCGAAGCGGGGGGCGAGCCTTCGGCCGGGCGGCGCTCCGCGCCGGTCCCGCGGGCACGGGACCGCGCCACCGCACAGCCGGGCAGCCTCACGACCCGGGAGCGGGAGGTGGCTTCGCTGGTCGCGGAGGGGCTGACGAACCGGCAGATCGCCGAGCGTCGCGGACGCAGATCACGGACCCGGAGGCCTGACGCTGCGGAACGAGCGCCGGTAGCTGTGCGGCGGCACCCCGACGACCCGCTTGAACTGGCGCCGCAGGGTCGTGCCGGTGCCCATGCCGGTGGCCAGTGCGATCGACTCGATGCTCTCGTCGGTGGCTTCAAGCAACTCCTGGGCGCGGCGTACCCGCTGGATCAGGAGCCACTGGAGTGGCGTCTGCCCGATCACCGACCGGAACTGCCGTCCGAGATGGCGCGGGCTCGTGTTGGCCTTCCGCGCCATGTCCGTCACGGTCAGCGGCTTGTCGAGGCGCTCCTGTACCCAGGCGAGCAGGTGGGACAGCGTGTGGTCGCCCGTGACCTGTACCGGCGTCGACACGAACTGAGCCTGGCCGCCGGGCCGATGGGGCGGCACGACGAGGCGGCGCGCGACGGAGTTGGCGACGGCGGCGCCGTGGTCGAGGTGGACCAGATGAAGGCAGAGATCGACGGCGGCTGCCTTGCCTGCGGCCGTAAGCACGCTGCCGTTGTCCGTGTACAGCACGTCCGGATCGACCATGGCGCGCGGATGGCGTGCGCTCAGCTCCGCGGCGTGAGCCCAGTGGGTGGTGGCCAGTCGGCCGTCCAGCAGGCCCGCGGCGCCGAGCACGAACGCCCCGGTGCACAGGGAGGCGACCCGGGCGCCCGCCTCGTGAGCCGCCCGCACGGCGTCGATCAGCTCCCCCGGCAGCGGATCGTCGATGTCGGCGCACGCGGGCACGATCACGGTGTCGGCATCGGCCAGCCGCTCGAGACCGTGATCGGGCTCGACCGTGAACGGGCCGACCCGCACCGGTCCCGGCCCGCAGAGCAGTACGTCGTACCAGCCCTGGGTGGCCTCGCGCGGAGGGTTGCCGAAGATCTCGTAGGCCACCGCCAGTTCGAAGTGCAGCAGGTGACCGGCGGCCGGCAGCGCGACAGTGGGCATGTCCGAAAGTGTATGGGTGTTGTCGTTCCGGACCATCACGGTCGGGCCGCATCGGCGGCAACACTGGACCCATCAGCACATCGCGAGCGGGGGAACCATGCGTACAGCAGGAGCAGTTGTGGTTTACGGCGCGACCGGGCACACCGGCCGCTTCATCGTCGCCGAGCTGCGAAGACGCGACTTCAGCACGATCGCCTCCGGTCGCAGCGCGGTCCAATTGGACGCGCTGTACGCCGAGTTGGGGGACGTGGACGTGCGGCCGGCCACCGTGGACGACGCGGGCTCGCTGGACCGGGCCCTTGCCGGGGCGGCGGCGGTCATCAACTGCGCGGGGCCGTTCGCGGTGACGGGAGGCCCGGTGGTCGAGGCGGCGCTGCGCGCGGGGATCCCGTACATCGACGTCGCGGCGGAGATCGAGGCGAACGTCGCGATGTTCGCCGACCATGCGGAAGCGGCCCGGAAGGCGGACGTACCCGTGGTGCCCGCGATGGCCTTCTTCGGCGGTCTCGGCGACCTGTTGGTGACCGCGGCGATGGGCGAGTGGTCCGCCGCCGACGAGGCGCATGTCGCCTACGGGTTGACCAGCTGGCATCCCACGGCGGGCACCCGGGCCGCGGGCGAGGTGTCGCACGACCGGCGCGGGGGCCGTCGGGTGCGGTTCGCGGGCGGGGCGCTGGAGTACCACGACGACAAGCTGCCGGAGCAGGACTGGGACTTCCCCGAGCCGCTGGGCCAGCGAGCGGTGATCGCGGAGTTCACCATGGCCGATGTCGTCACCGTCCCCAGCCATGTGGCCGTACCCGAAGTCCGTACCTATATGGCCGCCGACGCCGCGCGGGACCTGGCCGACGAGGACACGCCCGCGCCGGAGCCGGTCGACGGCCTGGGGCGATCGGACCAGACGTTCGTCGTCGACGTCCTGGTTCGCGCCGACGGCGTCGAGCGGCGCGCCACGGCCCGTGGCCAGGACATCTACGCCGTCACCGCTCCCCTGGCTGTGGAGGCCGTGCGGCGCGTCCTGGCCGGGCGGACCCGCACCACGGGGGTGGCTTCGGCCGGCGCGATGTTCGACGCGGCGGACTTCCTGCGGGCACTGCACCCGCACGTGTCGGTCGAGCTTCCCCACTGACCGGCGGGGCCGGCTCACGGCGGCGTCTTGGCTGGTCAGCGCCTACACTGCTGCGGTGAGCGAGAACCTTCCCCCCTGCCCCGAGTGCGCCGGCGCCTACACCTACGAGATGGGCGCACTCCTGGTCTGCCCGGAGTGCGGGCACGAGTGGTCCCCGGCAGCCGCCGAGACCCCCGACACCGACGGTGGAACCGCCGTCATCAAGGACTCGGTCGGAAACGTGCTCGCCGACGGCGACACGGTGACCGTGGTCAAGACCCTGAAGGTCAAGGGCAGCCCCAGCGGGATCAAGGCGGGCACCAAGGTCCGCAACATCCGCCTCGTGGAGGACGGCGTGGACGGCCACGACATCGACTGCAAGATCGATGGATTCGGCCCCATGCAGCTCAAGTCCAGCGTGGTCAAGAAGGCGTAGTGGTCCAGAAGGCGTAGTGGTCCAGAAGGCGTAGTGGTCCAGAAGGCTCAGGGGCCGGCGCGTCCAGCGCCGCCGGCCCCAGGGCCCCCGCTGCACGGCCTCAGCGCGCGGTGCGCACCTTCGCCTCCGCTTCGCGCAGCATCCCCGGCACCAGTCGGCGGTGGACGGCGGACAGCGGGGGCCACAGCCATCGGCCCAACCACCGGTCGTAGCGCAGGAACGTCCCCAGCGACACCCGCCCATCGGCCGCCTCCACGAGAAGGTTGCCGGTCAGGAACCAGGAGGCGGCCTCGAGCCGTATCCAGTCCTCGCCGCGTTCGGCGATCCGCCAGCCGGCCACGGTCTGCGGCGATCGCCCCCGGCTGAGCCGGATCCCGAGCAGACCGCGCCAGATGAACCGCTCGGCAGGGCTGGGGACGTCGCCGAACATGGCACGGGCCCACTGCTCCGGGGAGGCTACGGCGTCCGTGGCGAGGGCGAAGCGGTCGACGTAGTCGATGACCGGCAGTGAACTCAGCGCACAGAAGGCCTCGGGGAGACGGCGCACTCCCACCGCACCGTCGATCTCACGCGTAATCACGGCAGTCCCCTACTTCTACTTCGACACGAGGGGGTGGACCTGGCGGGGCTTGCGTTCGCGTTCGTCGAAGGCGACGGCGTCCAGGTCGCGGGCCGCCGCGAGCGCCGCCCGGTGGGCCTCATCGGACTCGAACGTGCCGATCGTGACGACGGCGTCGCCGTCGGGGGTGGCCCAGACATCGACGGACAGGCACCCCGAGCTGGCTCGCAACACGTCGCCCACCTGGTGCGCGCGGCCGACGAATTCCTCGAAGTGCTCAGGGTGCGGGTAGTGGAAGGCGACAAAGCCGACGGTCATCTCGCTGTCTCCGTTCACTTATACGGTGGCGTATAAGGCGACGATAGCCCGTTTATACGGTGGCGTACACGCGGCGGGAAGTGAGGTGGGGCACATCATGGGCGCGACACGCATGCCGCGTGCGGCGAGGTCGAGGCCCGCAGCCTGCTCGCCTTCTGCGCGGCGATCGGCGAACACGTCCTCGCCGCCGACCACGGCGACCGCAGCCGCGCCCAAGTGCTAGGGCCTGTCCGATGGGTCCTGCCGGGGTCGCGACCCCTGGCACGCCCATCTGCCGCGTTGTCGTCGGTTGCCAACGCTCCGCGTTGTCGCCCTCCTCCGCCTTGCAGCTGCACGCACCAGGGCCCGCTCGGCCCTGCTGAATCGGCACCCGGCGCAAAGACCGGCCCGACCCATCGGACAGGCCCTAGGCCGTGCCACGGATCTGCTGCTCGACCGCCACCCCGATGACAGCGGCCGCCGGCGGCCGTCCCGCAGGTGATCCGCGGCGGCGGTTCCTGCCAGGATGGCTGCCGACAACCGCTGTTGTCCGTGACCACCGCCGGTGTGCGCCTGCCCGCATCCGGCCCTGCCGTCACGGCCCGCCCCGACGAGCAGGATGATTCCGATGGCCCCGCACCCCGCGCCCTCGTCCTCCGACGACGAGTCGGCCGCCGCTCCTCATGACGCCTTCCACCCCGACCTCCCCGGCCATGCGTCCGGCGCACCACCGCTGAACTCCCGCCTGCATCACATCCGCGCCGATGCCCTCGACGGGGAGACGGCGCAGACGGGCGGCATGCGGCGGTTCGCCGCGATCAGCGGGCGGAGCGTCGGTTCGGAGCGCATCTGGATGGGTCAGACGCACGTCGCCCCGAGCACCGCATCCTCCGACCACCATCACGGCGCGTCCGAGACGGCCATCCATGTCATCAAGGGCCACCCGGAGTTCGTCTTCCTCGACGACTCCGACGGGACCCCGCAGGAGATCCGGATCCGCACGGCACCGGGCGACTACGTCTTCGTCCCCCCGTACGTCCCGCACCGCGAGGAGAACCCGAGCCCCGACGAAGAGGCGGTCGTGGTCATCGCCCGCAGCACGCAGGAGGCCGTCGTGGTCAACCTGCCGGAGCTGTACGTCCTGGGCGGCGAGCCCGGCGCAGGGCGGGCGGAGGGCTGATGCTCAACCGCCCGTGCTCTCCCTGACCCCCCCGTTCGTACAGGGCGGCTGTTCTACGGCCTGTACCGGCAGACCGGCGGCAGGTTCCTACTGCCGGAGGGCGGGCCCGCCGAGGTCGACGTGGACCGCATGGCCGAGGTCATCGCCTTCATGGCCAGGCTGCTCGACGGCCGGGTCAACCCCCGGCGGCTCAACTCCGGGCCGAGGTCTATACGAACTGGCAGATCAGCGGAAGGCGCCCTCGCCCGTGAGGGCCTTGCCGATCACCAGCGTGTGGACCTCGCTGGTGCCCTCGTAGGTGAGGACCGACTCGAGGTTGTTGGCGTGGCGGATCACCGGGTATTCGAGGGTGATGCCGTTGGCCCCGAGCAGAGTGCGGCACTCGCGGGCGATCGCGATGGCCTCGCGTACGTTGTTGAGCTTGCCGAGGCTGATCCGCTCGGGCGTCAGCTGCCCCGCGTCCTTGAGGCGGCCCAGTTGCAGCGCGAGCAGCATGCCCTTGCCGAGTTCGAGCGTCATGTCGGCGAGCTTCTGCTGGGTGAGCTGGTAGGAGGCGAGGGCGCGGCCGAAGACGGTGCGGTCGCCGACGTAGGAGATCGCCGTCTCCAGGCAGTCGCGGGCGGCGCCCAGTGCGCCGAAGACGATGCCGAAGCGGGCTTCGTTGAGGCAGCCGAGCGGGCCGGAGAGCCCGCGCGCTGACGGCAGCATGGCCTCGGCGGGCAGGCGGACGTCCTCAAGGACCAGCTCGCTGGTGACGCTCGCGCGCAGCGACAGCTTCCGCTTGATCTCGGGGGCGGAGAAGCCGGGGGTGCCGGTGGGGACGACGAAGCCGCGCACGCCCTCGTCGGTGCGGGCCCACACGACGGCGACGTCGGCCACCGAGCCATTGGTGATCCACATCTTGGTGCCGTTCAGGATCCAGTCGGTGCCGTCCCGGCGGGCTGTGGTGCGCATGGAGCCGGGGTCGGAGCCCGCGTCGGGCTCGGTCAGGCCGAAGCAGCCGATCTTCTCGCCCGCGGCCATCCCGGGCAGCCATTCCCGCTTGTGCTCCTCGGAGCCGTATTTCCAGATCGCGTACATGGCGAGGGAGCCCTGGACGGACACCAGGCTGCGCAGTCCGGAGTCGACGGCCTCCAGTTCGAGGCAGGCGAGGCCGTAGGACAGGGCGCTCGTGCCGGCGCAGCCGTACCCCTCCAGGTGCATGCCGAGAACCCCCAACTTGCCCAGTTCGCGGGCGAGTTCACGGGCAGGGATGGCACCGTCCTCGAACCACTGCGCGACCTGCGGGCGCAGTTCGCGCTCGCCCATGGTGCGGACGGTGCGCTGGATCTCTCGCTCCTCCTCGGTGAGCAGGCCATCGATGGCGAACAGGTCGAAGGGATGGGTGCGCATGGGCGGCCTCCGGATCGGGGTGTGCGGGGCAGGTGGGGCATAGGCTAGCCCCAGATCGGATTTTGGATCCAGTATTGATTATCCGCTCTCCGGTGCGTACGTTCTCGGGCCGGAGGACCATGCGTACGTTCTCCGGCCGGAGGACCAGAGGAAGGGAGCCGCCATGCCGGGCCGGCTCAGCCCCGCGCCCCCGGGGGCACTGTCAGGGATCGTCGTCGCCGACTTCGGGCGGGTGCTCGCGGCGCCGTACATGACCATGCTCCTTGCCGATCTCGGCGCCGAGGTGATCAAGATCGAGCGGCCGGGCACGGGGGACGACACCCGGGCCTGGGGCCCGCCCTTCGCCGACGGGGAGGCCACGTACTTCCTGGGCGTCAACCGCAACAAGCGCTCGGTCACGCTCGACCTCGGGCAGCAGGCGGGGCAGGAGGCTGCCCGCGCGATCGTGGCCCGGGCTGACGTACTGGTCGAGAACTTCCGGCCCGGCACGATGGACCGCCTCGGCCTCGGTTACGAGGAGATGCGGACCCTCAACCCCGGCCTTGTGTACTGCTCGGTGAACGGGTTCGGCACCGACGCCGGGGCCCGGCTGCCCGGCTACGACCTCCTCGTCCAGGCCATGGGCGGCCTGATGAGCGTCACCGGGGAGCCCGGCGGGCAGGGCACCAAGACGGGCGTGGCCCTGGTGGACGTGATCACCGGACTCCACGCCGGCCTGGGCATCCTTGCCGCGCTGCGGCACCGCGAGCACACCGGCGTCGGCCAGAAGGTGGAGGTGTCCCTGCTCTCCTCGCTCCTGTCGGCGCTGACCAACCAGGCTTCCGCGTACGTCGGTGCGGGGGTGGTGCCCCAGGCGATGGGCAACCGGCACCCGAGCATCGTCCCGTACGAAGTGATCGCGGCGAAGGACCGGCCGCTGGTCCTCGCGGTCGGCAACGACCGGCAGTTCACCACCCTGTGCACGTGCGTCGGCCGGGCGGACCTCGCGGACGACGAGCGGTTCGCGACGAACAGAGCGCGGGTCGCCCACCGCGAGGAGCTCCTGCCCGAGCTTGCCGCGGCGCTCGCCGCGCGGACCGCGGACGAGTGGTTCGAGGACCTGACCGCTGCGGGGGTGCCCTGCGGCCCGATCAACGACCTGGCCGCGGCCTTCGACCTGGCCGAGCGCCTGGGGCTCGACCCGCGGACGGCCATCGACGACCCGCGCGGGGAAGCACCCGCCGACCAGGTGGCCAACCCCATCCGGCTCGGCGCCACGCCCGCCGCCTATCGCACCGCGCCACCACGCCTCGGGGAGGACACCGCGGCGCTCCTCGCCGAGCTCGGCCTTGAGCAGGACGGGGCCGCGGACGCACCGGAGGCGGCCGGATAGGAAGATGGACGCGGCGTGACCGAGGACCGGGCGCCGGAGAAGAAGAGGTGACGGGTGATGAGCAGCACGGCACAGCGGCGGCGGCCACCGACCGCCCAGCAGTTCGTCCTGGACGAACTGCGGCGCGCCATCACCAGCGGCGAGCTGAAACCGGGCACCGCGATCCGCCAGGACGCGCTCGCCGAGCGGCTCGAGGTGAGCCGGGTGCCGCTGCGGGAGGCGCTGAAGATCCTCGAGGGCGAAGGCATGGTCGTGCACCGGGTGCACCGCGGCTATTTCGTCACGCAGTTGTCCCTCGACGACCTGCGCGAGGTGTACCGCATCCGCGAGCTCCTCGAGGCCGAGGCCGTCCGCGAGGCCTGCACGCGGCTCTCCCCCACGCTCCTCGACGCGCTCGACGAGGCCGAGCGCGCCGTGGAGGAGGCGAGCGAGGCCGGCGACGTCAGCGCGATGGCCGCCGCCAACCGACGCTTCCACTTCGCCCTCATCGAGGCGTCCGGCATGCCCCGGCTGATCCGGCTGATCTCCACGCTGTGGGACGCGACGGACGCCTACCGCTCCCTGTACTACGTGGCGTCCCCCAACCGTGAGCGCGTCGTCCACGAGCACCGGGCCATCGTCGAGGCGCTGCGGGCCGGTGACACCGAGACCGCCGTCCGGCACCTGGACGAGCACCGCGCGCACGCCGTCGACACGCTGCGCGAGATCCTCGAGGAGAAGTGAAACGGGCCGCGGGTCCCGCCCGGCGGACCGTCCTGGGCGCCACCGCGGCCGCCCTTCCCTGGCTCGCCGCCGCATCCGGATGCCTGCCGGGAGGGTCCGAAGGACCGACCGCCCGACTCACCCTGGCGACAGGTGCCCAGGGCGGCCCCTTCGCCCGCTTCGGGGAGCGTCTCGCCCACGAGCTCGGCACCCGGGAGCCGGGGCTGAAAGCCCACGTCCTGCACACCTCGGCCAGCGTGGCGAACCTGCGTCTCCTCGCGACCGGCGATGCCGACCTCGCCCTGTCCCTGGGCGACACCGCCGCGGACGCACAGGCGGGCGCGGGCGGCTTCCGGTCCCCCGTCCCAGTGCGGGCATTGGCCAGGATCTACCTCAACTACCTCCACCTGACCGTCCCCGCGGACTCCCCTCTGCGGAGCCTGACGGACCTGGCCGGTCGCCGGGTCGCCGTGGGCGCGGCGGGCTCGGGCACCGCAGTGGTGGCCGAACGGGTGCTCGCCGCCGCCCGCCTGCCCCGCCCGGTGCGGGAGGTACGGCTCGACCTCGACGCGTCCACGCGGGCCCTCGCGCGCGGCGACGTCGCGGCCCTCTTCTGGTGCGGCACCATCCCCACCGCGGCGATCACCCGCCTCGCGGCCGGGACACCGGTACGTCTGCTGCCGCTCGACGGCCAGGCGTCGGCGCTGCGCGAACGCCACGCTGCGCCATACGTCCCGGTAGAGGTGCCGGCCGGCACCTACGGGGTTCCGCACGCGGTGCCCACGGTGGGCGTCCCCAGCTATCTGGTGGCCCGCCGTGGCCTCTCCGCGGAGGTGGCGGAGGCGGTGACCCGTGTGATGTTCGAGGCCAGGGAGCAGCTGCCGGGCCCCGAGGTGCCGGGCGGCTATCTCGACGAGCGGTACGCGATCGGCACGGGCAGCGTGCCACTGCACCGAGGGGCCGTCGCCTACTACCGCGCCGCTTACGGCTGAAGCTGCCGAGACCCATGCCGTCCACGTTGCAGTACCTGCCGAACACCGCACGCGATCGGCACCGGCAGCATGCCACTGCGCCCAAGGCCCGTCGCCTACTATCCGCACCGCCTACAGCTGACACTGCCGAGACCCATACCGTCCACGTTGCAGTACCTGCCGAACACCGCACGCGATCGGCACCGGCAGCGTGCCACTGCGCCCAGGGGCCGTCGCCTGCTATCCGCGCCGCCTACGGCTGAAGCTGCGGGCTACGACTGAAGCGGCAGCCGCAGCCGCGTAACCAGGCCGTGCGGCTCGTGCGACAGCAGGTCCAGGCTGCCCCCGCTCGCGCGGGCCAGCTCGTCGGCGAGGGCGAGGCCGAGGCCGCTGCCGTCGATGTTGGAGTGGCGGGGCGAGCGCCAGAACCGGTCCATGGCCACGGCCAGTTCGTCGGGCGTGAGCCCCGGCCCGTCGTCGGCGACCCGCAGCAGCGCCTGCCCCTCGGCCGCGGCCACGGTCACATCGACCCGCCCTCCGGCCGGGGTGAACTTCAGCGCGTTGTCCACGGCAACGTCCAGGACGCGTCCTGCGGTCTGCGGCACACAGCGGGCGGTCAGCTCCGCAGGCAGCAGGACCGCGAAGTCGATCCCGCGTGCCTCGGCCACCTCCGCCCAGGCGTCGAGCCTCGGCCGCACCTCGCCCACCACGTCCACGGGTTCCACCGCGGCGGGCGTGCCGCTCTCCACCTGGGCGAGGGCGAGGAGGTCGTCGAGCAGGGCGCTGAGCCGGTCGATCTCGTCGAGGGCGCGCTCGTAGTCCTGCGAGCCGGGGTCGGTCAGCTCCGACCGCAGGTTCTCCACCCGCAGCGTCAGCACGGCAAGCGGCGTACGCAGCTCGTGCGAGGCATCCGCGACGAACGCCCGCTGCCGCTCCACCACCGCGGCCACGGTGTCGGCCATCGCGTTGAACCGCTCCTCAAGGCGCCGCAGCTCCGACGGCCCGGAGCCGCCGACCGGCGCCCGCGCATGCAACTGCCCGGCGGCGATCGCCTCTGTCGCGGCGTCCAGCTCCGCCACCGGCCGCAGCGTCCACCGCGCAAGGCGCCCCGCCGCCACATAGGCCGCGGCGAACATCGCGATGGCGCCCGCGGCGAGCGCCGCCCACACCAGGGCGACGTCCCGGCGCGCCGCGTCCGCCGGGGCGACCAGCAGGACCGTGCCGACGACCTGGGCGTCCCGTCCCGCGGGTTCGGCCACCGTCACCCGCCCCGGCCCGAACGGCGTCACCAGCGGCAGTCGTTCCGTGGTCCGCCCGGCAAGGGCACCGTGCCGGGCATCGCCCACACCGTCGCCGACCCCGCCGCTCGCCACGAGGACCGCTCCGGTGGCGTCCCTGACCTCGGCCCCGGCGCCGTAGAGCCAGGTGTACCGGCGGACCTCCGCCGCCAGGTCCGCTTCGGCCGGCCCGCCTTCCCGTACCGCCTGTTCCGCGAGACCGGCCAGGTGGGTGGCGTCCGCGCGGCGGTCCAGGAGCAGTTGGTGCGTGCGCTGCTGTGCGTAGGCAAGACCCAGCGGGACGGCAAGCGCACCGAGCAGCGCGCCGATCAGGAGGACATACGTCAGGCGCAGGCGGCGGCGCATCAGCCCTCGGCAAGGCAGTAGCCGGTGCCGCGCAGGGTGCGGATCAGGCCCGGGCAGCCGGTCTTGGCGCGGATCCCGGCTATGTGTACGTCGAGCGACCGCGACACCGCCAAGTAGGCGTCGCCCCACACCGCGTCCAGGATCTCCTCGCGCGCCCGCACCACACCCGGCTCGCGGGCAAGCAGCGCCAGGACGTCGAACTCGCGCCGGGTCAGGGCGACGGGCCGGCCTGCCACGGTCACCTCCCGGGCGCGCAGGTCGACCGCCACGTCGCCGACCCGGACGGTCTCCGGTGCGGGCGCAGGCCCTGAGCCGGTCCGTCCGGTGCGGCGCATCACCGCGTCCATCCGGGCAAGGAGTTCCTCGATACGGAACGGCTTGACCAGGTAGTCGTCGGCCCCCGACCGCAGTCCCTGGAGCACCGTGCCCTCGTCCGAGCGGGCAGTGATCACGATGACGGGTACGGCGGACACCTTGCGCAGCTTGCGCAGCAGCTGCAGCCCGTCCAGGTCCGGAAGCCCGAGGTCGAGCAGCACGAAGTCCATGCCCTGCTTCAGCCGCAGCGCGTCGTCGGCCCGACCGGCCCGCACGGTGCGGTGCCCGCGCGCGGCCAGCGCCTGGCCCAGGACCTCGGCGAGCCGGTCGTCGTCCTCGACGAGCAGCACCTGCATCCGTCACCCCTCGATTCGGCGTACCCCGCCCCCTTGACCCCGGACAGGGTACGCCGCCCCTGATCAGGCCTTACGGCCCGCGACCCGGGTCATCGCCCGGCCGGCTCGGCCACCGTCTCCGCCGACTTCCCCTCCCCCGCCGCGGCTTCCCGCTCCGACCGCTTGAGCGCGATGTCCCGCGTCTCGCGCATCGCCAGGTACACGACGAACGACACCGCGGCGCAGCCCGACACGTACCAGTAGAAGCCCGATTCGATCCCGGCGTTCTTGAACCACAGCGCCACATACTCGGCGGTGCCGCCGAACAGCGCCTGCGCCAGCGCGTAGGGCAGCGCGACACCAAGGGCCCGGATATGGGTGGGGAACAGCTCGGCCTTCACCGCCGCATTGATCGACGTATAGCCGGTGACGATCACCAGGGCGATCAGCATCAGCCCGAAGGCCTGCCAGAACCCGTCCACGCCGCCGAGCGCCGAGAGCAGCGGCACGCTCCCGAACATCGATCCGGCCCCGAACGCGATCAGCAGGGGACGCCGCCCGATCCGGTCCGACAGCATGCCGCCCAGCGGCTGCAGACACATGAACACCGTCAGCGCGCAGAAGCTCACCAGCGTGGCGTCCTGCTTGGCAAGGCCCGCGGTGTTCGACAGGTATTTGGTCAGATACGTGGTGTACGTGTAGTAGGACACCGAACCGCCCAGCGTCAGGGCGAGGACCAGTACCAACTCCCGCTTGTACGGGGCCAGTGCGCGCAGCGTGCCGCGGCCGTTGCGGGCGTCCGCGGCCACGTCCTCCTCTTCCTCGTAGGCCTCGGTCTCCAGGAGATTGCGGCGCAGGTAGAAGACGACCGCGGCGCCGAGCGCGCCGACGAAGAACGGGATCCGCCACCCCCACGAGGTGAGCGTGTCCGGGTCCATGGTCCGCTGCAGCACCATCTGCAGGGCAAGGCCGCACAGTTGGCCCAGCGTCATCGACACGTACTGGAAGCTGGATGCGAAGCCGCGCCGGCCGGGAGCCGAGGCTTCCGTCAGATAGGTGGCGCTGGCCGCGTACTCGCCGCCCACCGAGAGTCCCTGCAGCAGCCGGGCGACCAGCAGCACCACGACGCCGAGGTATCCGGCCTGGTCGTACGTCGGCGCGATCGCGATAAGGAGTGCGCTCGCCGACATCAGGCTCACGGTCGCGGTCAGCGCCGCCTTGCGCCCCTTGCGGTCGCCGAGCCGGCCGAGCAGCCACCCGCCGACCGGCCGCATCAGGAACCCGACGGCGAAGATGCCCATGGTGTTCAGGAGCTGCGCCGTGGAGTTTCCCTCGGGGAAGAACGACGAGGCGAAGTACACGGCGAAGCTGGAGTAGACGAACCAGTCGTACCACTCGACCAGATTGCCGATCGAGCCGCCGACCAGCGCCTTCCAGGGGCTCCTCGCGGGTGGGGGCGGGCTGTCGACGGTGCCGGGAAGTGACGTTGTCACCGGGCATCTCCTCACACGTTGCGGGCATTTCGCCCGCAGGCAGAGCAGCAGGCCCCCGCAGGTTCACCGTGCGAAGGATCATCCGACAACGGTCGGGTCCGAGATCTAACATGCGGCTAACGTTCGCCCCGGCGGATCACCTGCCGATCACCGGCTGCTCACCGTCCGCAGAGCGCCTTCCAGTCGTCCTCGAGAATCGAGTACTGGACGATGTCGTGCCACACACCGCCCACATGGCCGTAGTGCCGCAAGACCCCCTCCCGGACCATGCCGGCCTTCTCGATGGCCCGCTGCGCGGCGATGTTGGACGGCATGAATCCCGACCAGACGCGGTGCAGTCCGAGCCGGTCGAAGCCGAGGACACCCAGCAGGAAGCCGATCTCGACGCTGTGGCCGAAGCTCACCCGGTCGGCGCGCAGCGCCAGACCCACCTCGGCGCTGCGGTAGCCGACGCGGACCATTCCGCCCTCGCCCGACTGGTCCTCGACGATCAGCTTCGCCGAGCCGATCAGCTCGCCCGTGGCGATCTCGCTGACGCCGAGCCGGTAGTGCGTGCGCGGAGTCCGCGCGGCGCCGGCCCTGGCCTGCTCGACCAGCGCCGCGGCATCGGCGCGCTCGAAGGGCGGCATGCCGAACTCGCGGGTGGTGCGCGGGTCTCCGAAAATGCCGAGTACGCCGTCGACATCGCCGGGCAGGAACTCCCGCAGCCGCAGCGTGGCCCCTTCGACGAGAACGGAACGCTGCTCCGACACGGGCGGCGGCCGTTCGTCGACCCGCGTCCCACTCGGCCCCTCGCTCGGCTCCCGCGGCGCGCAAAGCCCGCCATACTCCCGCTCGACTTGCAGGCGATCCGTCATCTGTTGACTCCTTGGTGATGTTCCGTCAGGCCGAAAGACACACGCGTCACCCAGAGGGGCTTTCGCGTGCGGATCGCGGGAAGAAGGTTGGCCAGTGGCAGCAGCCACCCACAGAGGAAGCCCCGGCCCCGTGGCTCCCGAACCGCTCGTACGGCGGCGATGTTCGGATGCACCGCGTTCAGCTTCCGCTGGTGCGCCGGTGTCATCCCCCAAAGCATCGGCGGCGGCCGGTATCCGGCGGGGTACTTCCACCGCCCCCGTGCGGTGCGGGCGGCCATCCAGTCGGGCGGGGTGTCGAAGACCAGCTCCGCTCCGGGGAAACGGGCGGCGCACGCCTCGATGAGCCGGTGCACCACGTCCAGCGGGAGATACATCAGCATCCCCTGGGCGATGATCAGCACCCCGCGCGAGGCGTCGACCTCGTCCATCCACCGTGCGTCGGTGGCCGAGCAGGACAGCGTGCGGTGGCGTGGCGCGTCCGGCAGCAACCGCCGCCGCAGCTCGGCGACTTCGGGCAGATCGACCCCGAGCCAGCGCACCCTGCCGTTGTCCACCCGCCAGAACTGCGTCTCCAGACCCTCCCCGAGCGAGACGACCGTGCCGTCCGGGTGGTCCTTCAGGAAGCGCCGCACCTCTCGGTCGTAACAGCGTGCCCGTACCGCCATCCCCTGCGCCAAGCCCCAGTTGCCGGTGCCGAACCGCTGCTCAAAGGGGTAGTCGACGGCGTCGATCACCTCGATCGCCTTCGGGTCCTTCAGGGCCGAGCCGGGCTTCCTCGCGGCCAGAGCGCGGTGGTGCAACGTCCATAGCGTCGTCTCTGCGACGCCGTCCAGCTTGGCATTCCGCTTCCGTCCGTCCATCGGGCGATGGTCACAACACGGTCGGCGCCCCAGCAAGGAGCATCACTCCTCTGCGCAGATAGTCACTCATCAGTGGGATTTCCCTCCGCGGAGGCCGTCCCCGCCCCGCTTTCATGATTCCCGCCCTTCATCTAGTCTAGGTAGACCTACCTACCCAGTTTGGACTGTGATGAGCGAGACCGCGGATGCGAGTACGCCCGCGCCGGAGCGGGGGCGGCGGCGTCCGGCCCGGGAGCGGCTGCTCGCGACCGCTGCCCGACGCTTCTATGCGGACGGTGTGGCGACGACCGGCATCGACACGATCACGGCCGAGGCCGGCGTGGCGAAGATGAGTCTGTACAACAACTTCTCCTCCAAGGCCGACCTGGTCCGGGCCTACCTGGACGCCCGCCACGAGGAGTGGCTCGGCCTGTACCGGGCACGGCTTGCGCAGGCCAAGGGCCCGCGCGACGGGGTTCTGGCGGTCTTCGACGCCTATGCCGACCACGCGGCCTTCGCGTACGAGCACGGCTTCCGCGGCTGCGGTCTGCTCAACGCCGCCGCCGAACTCCCGGCCGGTGACGACGGCCGGGCCGTGGTGCGCGCCCACAAGGAGGAGGTCGAGCGCCTGATCGCCGGCCACCTGGAGGAACTGCTGCCCGAGCGCCCCGACGAGGCGCACGCGACGGCCGAGCACCTCGCCTTCCTGCTGGAGGGCGCGATGGCCCGCGCCGGCCTGGAAGGCGACGGCGGCCGACTCCAGCACGCCCGCGCCATGGCGGCCGGTCTCCTGGACGGGATGTGAAGCGGCCCGACGGACACGTCCGCTCCGCAGGGACAGGCGCGCTGTGCGTGCTGGCGGCCTCCGTTCTGTGGGGTACGACGGGCACGGCCGCGACGTTCGCCCCGGACGTGGGCCCGCTCGCCATCGGCGCCGTAGCCATGGGCCTCGGCGGGCTGCTCCAAGCCCTCGTCGCCGCGCCTCAGATCGTCCGCCACGCGGCCCGGTTGCGCGCCCGGCGCGGCACGGTACTGCTCGGCGCGCTCGCGGTGGCCGTCTATCCGCTGGCGTTCTACAGCTCCATGCACCTGGCCGGGGTCGCTGTCGGCACCGTGGTGTCGCTCGGCACCGCCCCGCTCGCCTCGGCCCTGATCGAGCGGATCATGGACCGCCGACGGCTCACGCGCCGCTGGATGGTCGCGGCGACCCTCGGCCTGCTCGGCACCGTCCTGCTGTGCGTCGCCGAAGCCGCCCAGGCCGCCGACGGCGCGGGGCGGTCGTCCGTGGCCGACACGCTGCTCGGTGTGAGCCTCGGCCTGGTCGCCGCCGTGACCTACGCCCTCTACTCCTGGGCCGCGCACCGTCTCATCACCCGCGAGATCCCCTCCCGCGCGGCGATGGGCTCCGTCTTCGGACTTGGCGGACTGCTCCTCCTGCCCGTCCTGCTTGCCACCGGGGCGCCGCTCATCAGCTCCTGGTCCAACGCGGCCGTCGGCACCTACATGGCGCTCGTCCCCATGTTCGCCGGGTACGTCCTGTTCGGCTGGGGTCTCGCACACGTGCCCGCAAGCACCGCGACCACTCTGACCCTGCTCGAACCGGCCGTCGCCGCCGTGCTCGCCGTCCTGGTCGTCGGCGAACGCCTCCCGACCACGGGCTGGACCGGCATCGCCCTGGTGATCGCCTGCCTCGCCGTCCTCACAAGCCCGGCCTCCGCCACCCGCCGCCGAAAGCCGCCGCTGGGCCCGGTCGCGGGAGACGACGCGGGCGATGCGGGTGATGCGGCGCGAGACGATCTCGTACGTCCCGGGGCCTGAGGTTCCTCAGGGCCGTGGGATGCGCCCCTTGCTCTCCATCGCCGCAGGCACGCGCTGCTCGGCCCATGCCCGTCCCGCCGTGTGCGGGGTGACGTCGCGGCGGGGCGCACCTGGCGCAGGGCGGGCGGCAGGATCTCGGCGGCGGCCGTGGCGAACAGGCCGACGGTCAGGGTGCCGGAGACCGCGCCACAGCCGCGCTCGAGCTCCTCGACGGCCTCGGCCTCCGTCGCCAGGATCCGCTCGGCGTGCCGGGCCAGCGTCGTCCCGGCGTCGGTGAGCTCCACCCGGCGTCCCGCGCGGCGCAGCAGCGGCGTGCCCGCGGCCTTCTCCAGGGCGGCGATCTGCTGGGAGACGCCGCCGGGCGTGTAGCCCAGGGCCTGCGCGACGGCGGTGATGGTGCCGCGCCGGGTCAGCTCGACCAGGGAGCGCAGCTGGGAGCTGGTCCAATCCATGCGCAGACCCTATGGAGATCGCGCCCGACCATATAGGGATCGTCAAAGATCAGCAGCAGAAACTGTTCATGGACGTCAACGGTCGGGTTGCGCCACGATGACGGGCAGCTAGCTGATCAGCGTCCCGCAAGTTTCTGATGGCCCATGCCGTGCGCCCGTTAACTGCCGCCCCGTCAGGCGCAGTTGGACCGGGCACCGGCCTCTGGAAGGGATCGGTCTCTTGTCCTCATCGCCCGGTTCGCCCAGCGCCCCCGTCTTCCGCAGCCTCCCGCCGAGCGCCGACGTCGTGATCGTCGGCGGCGGCGTGATGGGTGCCTCCATCGCCTTCCACCTCGCCGAGGCCGGGGTGCGCGACATCGTCGTCCTCGAACGCGGCGAACTCGCCTGCGGCAGCTCCGGCAAGCCGATCGGCGGCGTCCGCGCCCACTTCTCCGACCCCCTCAACATCGAACTCGGCCACCGCAGTCTGCGGGCCTTCCAGGACTTTCCGCACCGGCCCGGCGCCGACATCCGCCTGGACACCGTGGGCTATCTCTTTCTGCTCACCGGTGAGAAACAGGCCACGGAGTTCGAGGAAAGCGTCCGGCTCCAGAACGGCATGGGCGTGCCGAGCCGCATGGTCGACGCGGCCGAGGCGCGGCGCCTGTGTCCCTATGTGAGCGCCGACGGCCTGGTGGCCGCCGTCCACTCCCCCACCGACGGGCACGCCCGCCCCGGCCTTGTCGTGCACGGGTACGCCGACGCGGCGGCACGGGCGGGCGTCCGGTTCGCCACGCAGACCCGCGTGACCGGCATGGACACCGCCGGCGGCCGCGTCAGCGCCGTGCACACCGACCGCGGCACCGTCGCCTGCGCCACCGTGATCTGTACGGCGGGCGCCTGGTCCGGGCAGATCGGCGCCATGGCCGGTGTCGACCTGCCGGTCCGGCCGGTGCGCCGCCAACTGGCCTTCACCGAACCGCTGTCGCCGTCGGCGCCGCGGATCCCCTTCACGATCGACTTCACGTCGTCGGCGTACTTCCACAACAGCGACGACGGGCTGCTGTTCGGCCTCGCCGACCCCGGCCAGCCGGACGGCTTCGACACCACGTGGAGCGCGGAGTGGCTCGACCTGTTCCGGGACGTCGTACGCCATCGCGCCCCCGCGCTGGCCGCGATGCCGATCGCCGACGGTTGGGCGGGCCTGTACGAGGTCACCCCCGATCACAACGCACTGATCGGCCGCTCCGGCGAAGTGCCCAACTTCCTTTACGCCACCGGGTTTTCGGGCCACGGGTTTCTCCAGGCCCCCGCCGTCGGCGAGATCGTGCGCGATCTGCACCTGGAGCGGGAGCCGTGCGTCGACATCGCGCCGATGAGCGCCGACCGGTTCCGGGCAGGGGCGGCGATCCGTCCCGAGGCACACGTCGTATGACTCCTCTCCCCGCTTCGACAGTTCGAAAGGCAGACCTTCCATGATCAGCCAGTGGCGGCTGCGGGCCGCCTTCGCCGCCCGGCTCTCCGAGATGTACGGCCGGGAAGTCCCCGCCTACACGACGCTCGTGGACGTCTCGCGCGAGGTCAACGAGGACGTCCTGCGCGCGCGGGGCGCCGCAGCGGAACGGCTTGGCTCCATCGGCCGGGTCACCGCGGAGCGGCACGGCGCGATCCGCGTGGGCACCCCCACCGAACTGCGCGACGTGGCACGGATCTTCGGCGCGTTGGGCATGCGTCCGGTCGGCTTCTACGACCTGCGGGAGGCGGCCGCGAGCGCGGTGCCCGTCGTGTCGACGGCGTTCCGTCCCGTGGACGCCGATGAGCTGGCGCGCAATCCCTTCCGGGTCTTCACCTCCCTGCTCACGCCCGCGGACCCGCGCTTCTTCGACGCCGACCTGCGCTCCCGCCTGGAGACGTTCCTGGCCGGGCGCGAGCTGTTCCCGCCGGAGCTGCTCGCCCTGGCCGACCGGGCGGAGGCCGGGCGTGAGCTGCCCGACGACGAGGCCGAGCGCTTCCTCCAACTGGCCGTCCAGGCCTTCGAGTTGTCCGCCGAGCCGATCGACCGTGCCTGGTACGAGGAGCTGGAGAAGGTCTCCGCGGTCGCCGCGGACATCGGCGGCGTCGGCTCCACCCACATCAACCACCTCACCCCGCGCGTCCTGGACATCGACGAGCTGTACCGGCGCATGACCGACCGGAGCATCGAGATGATCGACGCGATCCAGGGCCCGCCGGGCTGGGAGGGGCCCGACCTGCTGCTGCGCCAGACGTCCTTCCGTGCCCTGGCCGAACCGCGCGCCCTGCGCCAGGCGGACGGCACCGTCACGCGCGGCGCGCTGCGGGTGCGGTTCGGTGAGGTCGAGGCCCGCGGCATCGCCCTCACGCCGGCCGGTCGCGCGCTCTACGACCGCCTGCTCACCCTCGTCGACAGCCAGGCGGTCGCCCGCCCGGCGGCGGACCGCAGCGCACTGGCCCGCGCCCTGTGGGCCGAGCACGTCCCCGGCAGCGAGCGCGAACTCGCCCCCCAGGAGCTGGCCTACTTCACCTACCACGTCGCCCCGGACCAGGCCCGCAAGAGCGACCAACCCCCTGCCACCATCGGCGAGTTGGTGGATCAGGGCTGGCTGCGGGCCGAACCCGTGGTCTACGAGGACTTCCTGCCGCGCTCCGCCGCCGGCATCTTCCAGTCCAACCTCAGCGGCGAGGGCTCCCGGCACACCGACCAGGAAGGCACCGCGTACGACAGCGGCTGGCTCTCCGGTGCGATCGGCCGCGAGGTCCTCGACCCGTTCGCGCTGTACGAGCACCGCCGGAGCAGCTCGATCACCCAGGTCGGCCGCGAACTGGGTCTGGACCTCGACGGCACGCACGCCTGAAACCCCTCCGCCCCACCCGCACACCTCACCCCCAGGGAGCACCATGACCGGCACCACCCCCCTGCCCACCACCGACGACCTGCGTGCCCGCGCCCGCGCGAGCCTGGAGCGCATCGGCGTCACCGTCCCGGACGGCGCCGACTTCCAGGCCCGGACGCCCATCACCGGCGAGGACCTGTTCGGCCTGACCGCGGCGACCGCCGGCGAAGTCGACGATGCCGTCGCCGCCGCCCGCGGGGCGTTCCTCGCCTGGCGCACCACACCGGCCCCGCGCCGGGGTGAACTCGTGCGCCGCCTGGGCGAGTTGCTGCGCGACCACAAGAGCGACCTGGCCGATCTGATCACCGTCGAGGCGGGCAAGATCCGCTCGGAGGCGCTCGGTGAGGTCCAGGAGATGATCGACGTCTGTGACTTCGCGGTCGGCCTCTCCCGGCAGCTCTACGGCCGCACCATCGCCTCCGAACGGCCCGGCCACCGTCTCGCCGAGACCTGGCACCCGCTGGGCGTGGTCGGCGTGATCTCCGCGTTCAACTTCCCCGCCGCGGTGTGGTCGTGGAACACGGCCGTGGCGCTGGCCTGCGGCGACACCGTGGTCTGGAAACCGTCCGAGCTGACCCCGCTGATCTCCCTGGCCTGCGACCGGCTCCTTGCCCAGGCAGCGGAGGAGGTCGGCGCGCCCCGCGACGTACACCGTCTGCTGCTCGGCGACCGCACCGTGGGCGAACGCCTTGTGGACGACCCGCGCGTCGCGCTCGTCAGCGCCACCGGCTCCACCCGCATGGGGCGTGAGGTCGGCCCCCGCGTGGCCGAGCGCTTCGGGCGCTCGCTGCTCGAACTCGGCGGGAACAACGCCGCGGTGGTGGCGCCGTCGGCCGACCTCGACCTCGCGGTGCAGGGCATCGTCTTCGCGGCCGCGGGCACGGCGGGCCAGCGCTGCACCACGCTGCGCCGCCTGATCGTCCACCGCGACATCGCGGACACGCTCGTCGCACGGCTGACGGCCGCGTACACCAAGCTCCCCATGGGCGACCCGTTCGACGAGAACACCCTGGTCGGCCCGCTCATCTCCCCGGCCGCCCTCGACGGCATGCGGGACGCGCTCGCCCGCGTCCAGGCGCAGGGCGGCAAGATCCTCGCGGGCGGCAACCGGCGCCTGGCCGAGGCGGCGCCGCAGGCCGCGTACGCCGAACCTGTCATCGTCCGTGTCGACGAACAGACCGACGTCGTACGGCAGGAAACCTTCGCCCCCATCCTGTACGTCCTCACCTACGACACCCTGGAGGAGGCCATCGCCCTGCACAACGACGTCCCGCAGGGCCTGTCCTCCAGCATCTTCACCCGCGACCAGCAGGAGGCCGAGCTCTTCCTGTCCTCCGAGGGCTCCGACTGCGGCATCGCCAACGTGAACATCGGCACGTCCGGTGCCGAGATCGGCGGGGCGTTCGGCGGCGAGAAGGAGACCGGCGGCGGCCGCGAGTCCGGCTCCGACGCCTGGCGCGCGTACATGCGCCCGGCCACGAACACCATCAACTACTCCAGCCGGCTCGCCCTCGCGCAGAACGTCAGCTTCCTCTAGACGCCCGCCCGCACCGGCCGGCAGCTCGTGCGGCACTTCCCTGTCGTACGGCTCCGGCCGTCACGGGCGTCTCACCTCCCGGGCCCTCCCTTGACAGCCCCTCCCCTTCCCCCACAGGATCACCCCGTGAACCTGTCAGACAGCCAGACAGGTGGCTGGGTGCCGCGGCGCGTCAGTGCCATGGAAGCGGTGCTCGGTCATCTGCGATCTGCCATCGAGCGCGGCGACTACGCCGTGGGAGACAAGCTGCCCTCCGAGGCGGAGCTCTGCCGTCGCCTGGAGGTCAGCCGACCCGTGCTGCGGGAGGCCCTGCGGGCCCTGCAGACCATGGGTCTCACCGTCTCCCGTACCGGCAAAGGCACCTTCGTCGTGTCCAACGGTCCTGACGAGGACCCCACCTTCGGCGACTACGCGGCCAGCGACCTGCTCGAGGTCCGGCGGCACGTCGAGATCCCGGTGGCGGGGTACGCCGCGGCGCGCCGGACGCCCGAGGACCTCGACCACCTCGCCCACCTCCTGGAGCGGATGGAGCGCGAGACCGACACCACCGCCTGGGTGGCCATGGACACGCTCTTCCACCTCGCCGTCGCGCAGGCCGCCCAGAACCCGGTCTTCCGCCGCGTGATCGAGGAGATCCGGGACGCGCTGGCCCGCCAGTCGGCGTTCCTCAACGAACTCGGCGGGCGCCGCGAGCAGTCCAACCGCGAGCACCGCGCCATCGTCGAGGCCCTGATCGACGGCAGCGAGCACGACGCCACCGACGCCATGGCCCACCACCTCGACCGCGTCGAGACGACCCTCACCGCGATCGTGCGCCCCGAGCCCACGGATCGCGCGGACACCCCAACGGAAGGCGGAGCCACAACGTGAGCGAGCAGTCTCTCGACGAGCAGACCGGGCGGATACGGAAGGCGGGCGCGCATGTCGACGCCGGTGACGCGGGGTACAGCAAGTCCCTGAAGTCCCGGCACGTCAACATGATCGCCATCGGCGGCGCCATCGGGACGGGGCTCTTCCTCGGCGCGGGCGGCCGCCTTGCCGACGCCGGGCCCTCGCTGTTCATCGCGTACGCCGTCTGCGGTCTCTTCGCCTTCCTGGTCGTCCGCGCCCTCGGCGAACTCGTCCTGTACCGGCCGTCGTCCGGCGCGTTCGTGTCGTACGCACGGGAGTTCCTCGGCGAGAAGGGCGCCTACACGGCGGGCTGGATGTACTTCCTGAACTGGGCGACCACCGGCATCGCCGACATCACCGCGGTCGCCACCTACACCCACTACTGGGGCATGTTCTCCGACATCCCCCAGTGGGTGATCGCCCTGATCGCGCTGGCGGTGGTCCTCACCGTGAACCTCATCTCCGTGAAGATCTTCGGGGAGCTCGAGTTCTGGTTCGCGATCGTCAAGGTCAGCGCGCTTGTGCTCTTCATGCTGATCGGGATCTTCCTGCTCGTCACCCAGCAGCCCGTGGACGGCCACTCCCCCGGCCCGTCCCTCGTCACCGACAACGGCGGGATCTTCCCCAACGGCCTGCTGCCGATGCTGCTGATCATCCAGGGCGTCGTCTTCGCGTACGCCTCGGTCGAGCTGGTGGGCGTCGCGGCGGGCGAGACCGAGAACCCCGAGAAGATCATGCCGAAGGCCATCAACTCGATCATGTGGCGCGTCGGTCTCTTCTACGTCGGCTCCGTGCTGCTGCTCTCGATGCTGCTGCCGTGGAACAAGTACACCTCCGGCGAGAGCCCCTTCGTCACCGTGCTCTCCAACATCGGCATCCCGGCGGCCGGCGGCGTGATGAACCTCGTCGTGCTGACCGCGGCCATGTCGTCGCTGAACTCGGGCCTGTACTCCACCGGCCGCATCCTGCGCTCCATGGCGATGTCCGGCTCCGCGCCCCGGTTCACCGGAGTGATGAGCCGCAGCCAGGTCCCGTACGGCGGCATCCTGCTCACCAGCGGCATCTGTGTGCTCGGCGTCGGGCTCAACTTCGTGGTCCCCGCCGACGCGTTCGAGATCGTCCTCAACTTCGCGGCCCTCGGCATCCTCGCCACCTGGGGCATGATCATGCTGTGCCATCTGCAGTTCTGGCGGAAGACCCAGGACGGCGAGCTCGAGCGCCCGGACTACCGGCTGCCCGGCTCCCCCTGGACCGAGCTGGTCACCCTCTTCTTCCTGGCATCCGTCCTGGTCCTGATGTACGCGGACGGGGGCGCGGGACGCACGACGGTGCTGTGCCTGCCGCTGATCGCGGCGGTGCTTGTGGCGGGTTGGTACGGCGTGCGGGGCCGGGTGGCGGCCGTGCGCAGGTCCGGGGCGGACGCGTGAGCCGTCTCGACGCACCTTCCGTGTACGGCCGTTCGCTCACCGAGGCGCCTTCCGTCCGGGAACCGCTGCATGCGCCCGTCGCCCAGCTCGTACGCGGGGGTGTCATCGAAGGCATCCACTACGGCTCGGTCGTCGTGCTCGGCGCGGACGGCCGCGTGGAGCTGCAGATCGGTGACATCGAGGCGGCCTTCTATCCGCGCTCGGCGCTCAAGCCCGTGCAGGCCGTGGCGCTGCTGCGGGCCGGTCTTCCGCTCGACGGCGAGCTGCTCGCGCTGACCGCGGCCAGCCACTCCGGCGAGGAGCGTCATCTCGCCGGGACCCGGCGGATCCTGGAGCTCGCCGGGCTCGACGAGGCGGATCTGCGCAACGTCACGGACCTGCCCTTCGACCCGGTGGTCCGCGAGGACTGGATACGAGCGGGCCTGCTGCCGTCCCGGCTCGCGCAGAACTGCTCGGGCAAGCACGCCGCGATGCTCTACGCGGCGCGGCTGAACGACTGGTCGCTCGCCGACTACCTCGACCAGGACCATCCACTGCAGCAGACGATCGCGCGGACCGTCGAGGACCTCACCGGGCAGGCCATCGCCCGGGTGACGGTCGACGGCTGCGGCGCGCCGCTCTTCTCCGTCTCCCTGCACGGCCTCGCGCGCGCCGCCGCCCGCATCACGACGGCGCCGCCCGGCACCCCCGAGGCGCGGGTGGCCGACGCGATGCGCGCACACGCCGAGATGGCGTCGGGCTCCGGCCGCGACGTCGCCGCGCTGATACGGGCCGTGCCGGGGCTGCTGGCCAAGGACGGCTTCGAAGGCGTGCAGGTCGCGGCGCTGCCGGACGGCAGGGCTGTCGCCGTGAAGATCGCCGACGGCGCGGACCGGGCGCGTGTGCCGGTGACCGCGGCGGCGCTCGCGCACTGCGGTGTCGCCCCTGCCGCGCTCGCCGAGTTCGCCGGGGCGCCGCTGCTCGGGGGCGGCGCGGTGGTCGGCAGCATCCGCCCGGCGCGAGCGCTCAGGCCGCTGACGGCGGCGCCGGATCACGCCTGACCGCCCCCTCCCCCGTACGACCAACTCCCCCTCACCAGAAGGAAGATCCACACCACCATGTCCGTCCGCAGCGAGCACGACCTGCTCGGCCACCGTGATGTCCCAGCCGATGCGTACTGGGGTGTCCACTCCCTGCGCGCCAAGGAGAACTTCCCCATCACGGGGACGCCGATCTCCGCGTACCCGCACCTGATCGACGCACTGGCCGCCGTCAAGGAGGCCGCGGCCCGCGCCAACGAGGAGCTGGGCCTCCTGGAGCCGCGCAAGGCGGCCGCCATCGTCGAGGCCTGCCGGGAGATCCGCGACGGCAAGCTGCACGACCAGTTCGTCGTGGACGTCATCCAGGGCGGTGCCGGGACCTCGACCAACATGAACGCCAACGAGGTCGTCGCCAACCGTGCCCTCGAGCTGCTCGGCCACGCCAAGGGCGAGTACGCCTTCCTGCACCCGAACGAGGACGTCAACCTCGGGCAGTCCACCAACGACGTCTACCCGACGGCCGTCAAGATCGGCACGGTCTTCGCGGTGCGCGGCCTCCTCCAGGCCATGGCCGTGCTGCAGGACGCGTTCGCGGCGAAGGCGATCGAGTTCCGTGACGTCCTGAAGATGGGGCGTACGCAGTTGCAGGACGCCGTGCCGATGACGCTGGGCCAGGAGTTCTCCGCGTACGCGGTGATGCTCGACGAGGACCGCAGCCGACTCGCCGAGGCGGTCGAGCTGATCCACGAGATCAACCTGGGCGCGACGGCGATCGGCACGGGCCTCAACGCACCTGCCGGATACGCCGAGTCCGCGCGCCGGCACCTGGCCGAGATCACCGGCCTCCCGCTGGTCACCGCCGCGAACCTGGTCGAGGCCACGCAGGACTGCGGGGCGTTCGTGCAGATGTCGGGGGTCCTGAAGCGGATCGCGGTGAAGCTCTCCAAGAGCTGCAACGACCTGCGTCTCCTGTCGTCCGGTCCGCGCGCGGGCCTGAACGAGATCAACCTGCCGCCGGTGCAGGCCGGTTCGAGCATCATGCCCGGCAAGGTGAACCCGGTGATCCCCGAGGTCGTCAACCAGGTCGCCTTCGAGGTGATCGGCAACGACGTCACGATCACCATGGCGGCGGAGGCGGGCCAGCTCCAGCTGAACGCCTTCGAGCCGATCATCCTGCACTCCCTCTCCGAGAGCATCACGCACCTGCGCACCGCCTGCCTGACGCTCGCCGAACGGTGCGTCGTCGGGATCACGGCCAACACGGAGGGGCTGCGCGCGGCGGTGGAGAACTCCATCGGCCTGGTGACCGCGCTCAACCCGCACATCGGCTACGAGGCGGCCACCACGATCGCCAAGGAGGCACTGGCCACGGGGCGGGGCGTGGCCGAACTCGTCCTGGACAAGGGCTTGTTGCCCGCGGATCGCCTGGCGGCGCTGCTGCGTCCGGAGGTGCTTGCGGGATCGCAGGGCGGCTGATGGGGGGCGCGTGATCCGGTCGGCCGTCCAGACCGGACCGCTGCTCACCTATGGCGCGATGGCGACATTCCGCCACCCGTGGGATTATTTGTATGAAGCGACAACAGGCACGACGAAGGCAATCAAGAGGCCAAAATGTCTGCCATCAAGGAATCCATCGACATTTCCCGCAGCCCCGAGGAGGTCTTCTCCTACGTGACCGACCCGGCCCACCTGCCCGACTGGCAGGAGAGCGCCGTCTCGGTCCGCCTCCTGGGCGACGCGCCCATCACTGTCGGCTCGAAGGTCGCCGTGACGCGGCGGATGGGGCGTCGGGAGATGGTCACCACCATGCAGGTCATCGACCTCGATCCGCCGAGGAGCTGGCACATCCACGGCATCGACGGTCCGGTGCGCGGCGATGTCCAGGGCACGATCGAGCCGATCGACAACGGCGAGCATTCACGTCTGACGCTGGCCCTCGACTTCGAGGGCCACGGCATCGGCAAGGCGCTGGTCCCCCTCGTGGTACGCCCGCACGTACGCAAGGAGATGCCCAGGGACGAGCAGGCCCTGAAGGGCATTCTGGAGGCGGGGGCACCTCAGTGAGGCTTCGCTGATCTCGTACACGCGCCCCGTTGGAGGGCTCGGCACCCGTGGGGCCCTCCGCTCGTGGTGGGCTGTGCTCCCAAGGGCACAATGGCGATCATGACCTCGCCCCTGACCTTTCAGCCCGTCCTGGACCGCATCGCCGCCGAGATCGAGGAGACCCCGGGGCGCGGCCGCCCCGCCGGTTACATCCCGGCGCTCGCCGCACGCGACCCGCACCGCTTCGGCATGGCCGTCGCGGAGCTTGACGGCACCGTGTACGGGGTGGGCGACTGGCGGGAGCCGTTCTCCACGCAGTCCATCACCAAGGTCTTCACCCTCGCGCTCGACCTGGCGCGCGAGGGTGACGCACTGTGGGAGCACGTCGGGCGCGAGCCCTCCGGCAACCCCTTCAACTCGCTGGTGCAGCTGGAGTACGAGAACGGCATCCCGCGCAATCCCTTCATCAACGCGGGCGCGCTCGTCGTCACCGACCGGCTGCAGACCCAGACCGGCGACGCGGCGGGCACCCTGCTGCGCTTCCTGCGCGCCGAGAGCGGCAACGAGCGGCTTGCCATCAACCATGACGTCGCCGCCTCCGAGTCCGCCCACGGCGACCGCAACGCCGCCCTCGGCCACTTCATGGCGTCGTACGAGAACATCGACAACCAGGTGCCTGTGCTGCTCGACCAGTACTTCCGCCAGTGCTCCATCGAGGCCTCCTGCGCCGACCTCGCCCTCGCCACCGGCTTCCTCGCCCGCCACGGCATCCGCGCCGACGGCTCCCGCCTGCTCAGCCGCAGCCAGGCCAAACAGGTCAACGCGATCATGCTCACCTGCGGCACGTACGACGCGGCGGGCGACTTCGCCTACCGCGTTGGCCTGCCCGGCAAGAGCGGCGTCGGCGGCGGCATCATCGCCGTCGTCCCCGGCCACTGCACGCTGTGCGTCTGGAGTCCGGGCCTGGACCAGCGCGGCAACTCCGTGGCGGGGGTCGCCGCGCTTGACCGGTTCACGACACTGACGGGGTTGTCGGTGTTCTGAGGCGCACCCGTGGGTCAGCGGCCCACCGACGCCGGGGCCGCCGCGCCGTCGGACGCCTTGCCGGTGTCCTCCGTACGCATCCAGACGGTGCGCTGCGGGAAGGGGATGTCGATGCCGGCCGCGTCGAGGGATTCCTTGACGCGGCGGCGCAGTTCGCGGGTGACGGCCCACTGCTTGAGCGGGGCGGTCTTGACGACGAGGCGTACGACGATGCCGTCGACGTCCAGCGACTGCACGCCCCAGACCTCGGGGTCCTCCAGGAGGACCTTCTCGAACTGCGGGTCCTCGCGCAGCGCGTGGCCGGTCTCCCCCAGGACGCCGAACAGGGTCTCCAGGTTGGTGTCGTAGGCCACGGAGACGTCGAGGACCGCGCGCGCCCAGTCCTGGCTGTCGTTGCGCACCCGCAGGATCTCGCCGTTGCGGATGTGCCACAGGCCACCGTTGATGTCCCGGACCTGGGTGAGCCGCAGGCCCACGTGCTCGACCTCGCCGACGGCCTCCCCGAGGTCGACGGAGTCGCCCACGCCGTACTGGTCCTCGAGCATGATCAGCATGCCGGACAGGTAGTCCGCGACCAGGCTCTGCGCGCCGAAGCCGATCGCCAGGCCCACCACGCCCGCGCTGGCGAGCAACGGGCCGAGCGCGATGCCGATCTGATCGAGGATCATGGCAAGGCCCATGACCGCGATGACGACGGTCACGATGCTGCTGAGCACCGAGCCGATGGTGCGTGCCCGCTGCTCGCGCCGCTCGTCGGCCCGCGACGGGTCGCGCTGCAGGACGGCCGGGCCGCGGGTGGAGCGGCGCGGTCCGTTCTCCGCTTCGGCGGGCTGCAGGATGCGTTCCACGACCCGGGTGATGGCCCGCTTGGCCAGCGCGCGGACGAGCATCGCGGCCAGGACGATCACGAGGATCCGCAGCGGGATGCCTATCACGGCGCCGAGATTGTCCTCGAGCCAGTCCGGGGCGGCACTGTGGATCAGGAGAGGCGACGCGGACGCGTCGGTGGGTGACACGGGAAATGCTCCACTCACTTGGTGTGCGTGCTGATCGGCGCGCCGAACGTAGTTCCGGTTCTTGACGCCGGTCAAAAGATGTGGCGAGCACGTGTGAGCGACGTGAACGACGTGCGGGCCCCATGCTGTTACGGGCCCCGCCGTGCGGGGTGCGGCTCAGGCCGTGACGGCCGTCAGGAGTACGGCGGCGTCCGTGACCGCGGTAAGGCCATGGCGTTCCGGCCCGATCGGGTGGAGCTGCCCCGCGACGAGGGTCACGTCCCCGGATGCGGCCGTCAGCCGCACTGTGCCCCGCAGCACCTGGAGAGTCGCGGCGACAGGCGTGTAGTGCTCGTCCAGCGCGTTGCCCGCCGTCAGGGCGATCACGCTCTGCCGCAGCGGATCCTCGCGCAGCAGCAGATGGGCGCTGCGCCCATGCGCCGACTTCTGTGCGAGGGCGAGGTGCTCGTCGGCCAGCACTTGCAGGTCGTACGTCGTGGTCATGCGGTCAAGACTGTCGCGCGGGCCGTGGCCCCGCGATCCCCCGGGTCCGAACGGGTCGCGGACGGACATCAGGAGCCGTGACGCGAACCGATCCGCAGCTGCAGCCAGCAGGAGAGCCGGTCGTCGGGTGTGTCGAGGTCGAGCCCGAAGATCTCCCGGGTGCGCCGGAGCCGGTACTTGAGGGTGTTCGGGTGGATGCCGAGCCGGCGCGCCGCATCGCCGACGTTCCCGACGGCGTCCAGCCAGGCCGTCACCGAGGCGGCGTACCACGTGTGATGGGTGCGGTCGTGGTCGAGCATCGCCTCGATGCCGGGGTGGCGCAGCCGCGGCCGGTGGTCCAGTGCGTCCGCGAGGTGGGCGATGAGCACTTGGGCATGTACGTCGGTCAGCGCGGCGACGTCGGGGCGGTCGGGGTCGCCGGTGGTGACCCGCAGGACGTCGTCGGCTTCGGCGCGCAGCGCGGACAGTTCCGTCAGCTCCGTGGTGAGCCGGCTGACGGCGGCGCGCGGCGGCCGGGTGCGCGGTCGGGAGACGGCGGCGAGTGCCTGGGCGGCAAGACGCCGGGCCGCTTCCAGGTCGTCGGCGGGCAGCAGGGCGTACACGGAGCGAGGGCCGGTGGAGACCGCGGCCGCGGGACGTACCGCCGAGAAGTGCCGACCGAGGTCGGCTCCGAGGCGCGCAAGGAGCGTCCCCGCCTCCGGGGCCGGGCGCATCGGGGCGAAGGCGAGCACGGTGACCTGCGTTCCCGTCGGCAGGCCGAGGCGGTGAGCCGTCTCCCGCACCGGCGCTGTGCCGTCGAGCGCGGCGCGCAGAACCTGGTCGCGGGCGTGCAGTTCCAGGGCGGCTGCGCTTCGGCGGCGCAGCAGATGCAGGGCCGCGGTCCCGGCCCCCTCAAGGAGGGCCCGTTGCCCGGCCTCGTCGAGGGGTGTCCGGTCCACGATCGCCCAGATCGTGCCGAGGGGCAGGTCTCCCGCGCGGATGGCGACGGCGGCGCGCGGCAGTTCGCCTTCGGCAAGGCCCGGCAGCGGCAGGACACCGGGGGCGGCGAGGACGTCCCGGTACTGGCGCTGCTGCCGGGCGGCCTGAGCGGGCGGCTGGTCGGGGACCTGGCGGCCGAGGATGCCCTGGCGGCGCAGCTCGTCGATGCGCTGGCCCGGCAGTGTGGAGTGGGCGAGCACCCGGGTGTCCAGGTCCTCGATGGCCACCGATCCCCCGATGACCGCCGCGATGGCGTCGGCGAGCGCGAACAGCTCCTCGCCGCTGCCGTCGCCGCCTTCGCCGATTGGCGATCCCGACCATTCCATGGCCGGATCCTAGGCGATCCCGACAATGCAGCGGGAGTGGGGCGGGCTCCAGCATGGTGCGACCGGTCCCCGGCTCGGGGAGACCGCAGCGCATGTACGGAGGAAGACCATGGCCGTCCCGGTCGCACCGACCGCCCAGCCGCACCCGTCGCCGGAAGCCACGGAGACCTCGGAGACATCGCAGGCCTCGGAGGCATCGCAGGCGGCACTGCTCGGGCTGTTCCCGCCGGGGTCGGCGCTCGCCGAGGACGGCGGCCTGGTGATCGGCGGCTGCCGGGCGACCGACCTGGCGGAGCGCTTCGGCACGCCCGCGCTGATCGTCGACGAGTCGGCGCTGCGCGACCGCGCACGGCGGTACGCGCGGGGGCTCGCCGCACGGTGGGCCAATTCGAGGGTGGCGTTCGCGTCCAAGGCGTTCCCGTGCACCGCCGTGTACCGGCTGCTCGCCGAAGAGGGGCTGAGCATCGACGTCGCGAGCGGCGGTGAGCTGACCCTGGCCCTTGCGGGCGGGGTCGACCCGGCTTCGCTGGTCGTGCACGGGAACGCCAAGACGGACGCCGAGCTGCGGATGGCCGTGGAGGCCGGGGCGGGCCTTGTCGTCATCGACAACTTCGACGACATCGACCGCCTCGAGCGGATCGTCCCCGGCTCCGCCGAGCAGCCCGTTCTCGTCCGGGTCACTCCCGGCATCCGCCCCGACACCCACGCGGCGGTCGCCACCGGACAGGAGGGATCGAAGTTCGGCCTGACGCTGCCGCAGGCCCGGAAGGCGATCGCCCGGCTGCGCGGAAGCGACCGGCTGCGCCTCGACGGCGTACATGTCCACATCGGGTCCCAGATACTCGACACCGACCCGTTCGCCCGGGCGGTGGAGGCGGTGGCGGGTCTCGGAGCCTTCGCCGTCTACGACCTCGGTGGCGGCCTGGGCGCGCGCTACACCTACGACGATCACCCGCCCAGCGTCGAGGAGTACCTCGACACCCTGGTGGGTGCCGCACGCCGGGTACTGCCCGCCGACGCGCAGATCGTGATCGAGCCCGGCCGGTCCATGGTGGCCGAGGCCGGGGTGACGCTCTACCGCGTCGTCACCGTCAAGCGGGGCGAGCCGACGTTCGTCGCCGTCGACGGCGGGATGGGCGACAACCTCGAAGTCGCGCTGTACGGACAGCGTTTCGAGGCAACCGTCGTCACGCGCGTGGGCGGCGGCGACCCCTGCCACCTGGTGGGCAGGCACTGCGAGTCCGGCGACAGCCTGAGCACGGGGGTGCGGCTGCGCGACCCCCGTCCAGGCGACGTGATCGCGGTGCCGGCCACCGGCGCGTACTGCTTCTCGCTCAGCAACAACTACAACGGCGCGCTGCGGCCGCCGGTTGTCTTCTGCGCCGACGGCGATGCGCGCGCCGTGGTGCGCCGGGAGACGTACGACGACCTGCTGCGCCGCGACATCGCCTGAGCCAACCCGTCCGTGGGCCACGGCATCCGGTGAGCCGTGGCCGCAGGCCCGCCCTTCCCTCTCCCCCGTAGGAGCCTCGATGCCCGTTCGGCCGACGCTGCGTCAACAAGCCCTGAGACGCAAGCCGTTGCACACCTTCACCACGGAGTCGGACGGGGGCGGCGGCCTTCGCCGCACCATCGGTCCCTTCCAGCTCACGATGATCGGCGTCGGCGCCACCATCGGCACCGGGATCTTCTTCCTCCTGGGCAGCGCGGTGCCGGAGGCGGGCCCTGCGGTCGTGGTGTCCTTCGTCCTCGCGGCGGCCGCCGCGGCGCTCACCGCGCTCTGCTATGCCGAACTGGCATCGGCGGTACCGGTGTCCGGCTCCTCCTACTCCTACGCGTACGCCACGCTCGGCGAGTTCGCGGCCTGGGCGGTGGGCTGGTGTCTGCTCCTCGAGTACGCGGTCTCGGGCGCCGCGATCGCGGTGAGCTGGGGGCAGTACCTCAACGACTTCACCGAGCGGCTCTTCGGGTTCCGGATGCCCGAGGCGATATCGGCGCCGCCCGGCGCGGGTGGATTGATCAACCTGCCCGGGGTGGTCCTGGTGGGCCTGTGCTGTCTGCTGCTTGTGCGCGGCGCCAAGGAGTCGGCGGTGTTCAACACCGTGATGGTGCTGGTCAAGCTGGCGGTGCTCGCCCTGTTCGTGGTGGTGGGGATCACCGGCTTCGACGCCGGCCACTTCCAGCCGTTCGCTCCCCTGGGCGTGGCCGGCATCGGCACGGCATCCGCCACCGTGTTCTTCGCCTTCATCGGCCTGGACGCGGTCTCCACCGCGGGCGAGGAGGTCCGCGACCCGCGGCGCACCCTGCCGCTGGCCATCGTCGGAGCCCTGGTCGTGGTCACTCTCACCTACATCCTGGTGGCGGTGGTGGGCGTGGGCGCGCAGCCCTGGACGGCGTTCGATGGGCAGCAGGCCGGGCTCTCCGCCATCCTCGCCGCGGTCACCGGAGCGGGCTGGCCCGCCGTGCTGCTCTCCGCGGGGGCGGTCCTTTCCATCGTCAGCGTCACCCTGGTCGTGCTGTACGGCCAGAGCCGCATTCTGTACACGATGGGCCGCGACGGCATGCTGCCCGCCGCGTTTCGCCGGGTGAGCCCGCGCACCGGCACTCCGGTGTTCAGTACGCTCCTGACCGGCGGCTTCGTCGCCCTCCTTGCGGCGGTCTTCCCGCTGGACCTGCTCGCCGATCTCACCAGCATGGGCACCCTGGCGGCCTTCGCTGTGGTCTCCCTCGGCGTGATGATCCTGCGCCGTACGGCCCCGTCCCTCGACCGCGGTTTCCGGGTCCCCGGCTATCCGGTGGTGCCGCTGCTCTCCCTCCTGGCCTGCGGCTATCTGATCTACGAACTGCCGCTCGGCACCTACCTGTTGTTCGGCGGCTGGCTGGGCCTGGCCCTGGCCGTCTACCTCTTCTACAGCCGCCGCCACTCACGCCTGGAGGCGACCGCCGAGGCCGCCGCCGGACAGGTCCCGGCATGACGTCGTAGCGCGGCTGCGCCCCGCCGGTCCGGCGGGGCGCAGCCGCGCTACATGTGGGTCTGCATCGGGCGTGCTCGCCCCGTCGTCACACGAGTTCGGCGGCGGGTTCCGATGCCGCGGGCCGGTCCGTGCGCACCGCGACGGCTCGCGGCGCGTGCGCCGCCTTGAGGCCGATGAGGGCGACGGCCACCACCAGGGCGAAGGCCGCTCCGGCGATGGCGAAGCTCAGCGTGAACTGGCTCTCCTGGGGCAGCGCGGGCATGCCCTTCGGCAGCGCGATGGTCTTCGACGCGAGGAGCGAGGTGATCATCGCGCTCGCCACGGCGCTGCCGACGGAGCGGGAGATGGAGTTGATGCCGTTGGCGATGCCGGTCTGGTGGGCCGGGACACTGGCGACGATGAGCGCCGGCATCGAGGCGTAGCCGAAGCTGATCGCCAGGCCGATGACCATGCCCGCGCCGATCACCGAGCCGGTGGTGCCGTGCGCGGCGGTCAGCCAGGCGAAGCCCGCCACCCCGAAGGCGGCGCCGGCGGCCAGCGTGAAGCGTGCCCCGATCCGGCGCACGAGCAGCCCGCCGAACTGGGCGCCCACCAGCGAGACGAGGGTGGTCGGCAGCAGGTAGACGACGGCCGCGTCGAGGACCGAGGCGCCGAATCCGTACCCCGTGAGCTGTTCGGGCATCTGCACGAGGTACGAGACGCCGATGAACTGGGCGAACATCGCGAAGCCGAGGAGCAGCCCCGCCAGGTTCGTGAAGAGGACGGGCCGGTGGACGAACATCTTCATGTCCACCATCGGCTCCTTGACCCGCAGCTCGGTGAGGACCCACACCCCGGTCATGACGATCGCACCGGCAAAGGCGCCGAGCGTCCGGCCGGAGGTCCAGCCCCACTCGTGGCCCTGCGAGATGGGCAGAAGCAGCAGCACGAGCAGCAGCGCGAGGGTGAGGGCGCCCAGCCAGTCGGTCCGTCCGCCGGTCTTCGCGCGGGAGGCGGGCACCACGAACAGCACTCCGGCGAGCGCCACGACGGCGAGCACCACCGCGAGCCAGAAGACCCGGTGGTAGTCGGGGTCGGAGCCCTGTGTGAGGAGTCCGGCACCGACGAGCGCGAGCCCGCTGCCGAAGGCAAGGGTGCCGCTGACCAGGGCCATGGCTCCGGGCAGCTTGGCCGGCTTGACCTCTTCGCGCAGGACGGAGAGGGCGAGCGGGAAGATCGCGGTCGCGGCGCCCTGCATGACACGGCCGATGATCAGCCAGGTGAGCGAGCTGGTGGTGGCGGCGAGGACCGAGCCCGCGATCATCACCAGGAGGACGCCGACGAGGGTGGGCTTCTTGCCGTGCTGGTCGCCGAAGCGGCCGAGCAGCGGGGTGAAGACGGCTGCCGAGAGCAGCGTGGCGGTGGTCACCCAACTGACGTTCGCCGTGGTGGCGTCGAGGTCGGCCTGGATGATGCTCAGCACCGGGACGACCAGGGTCTGCATCATCGAGACGACCATGGCGGCAAGACCGAGCGCCAGGACGAGCAGGGTCTGCCCGGAGGCGCGCGGGGGCGCGGCGCGATGTGCGTGAGACACGGCGATTCTCTCTCAGTTCTCTCTCGGTTACTTGACAACCTTGATGCTTGAGATTCTCAAGCAATGAGTAGAAGGTAAACGCCGATATTTGAGATAGTCAACTTTCACGACGTAAAGTGAGACGGCTCACCACCCAGGAACCGGGAAAACCAGAAAATGGGTGGCCCTTGGCAGCACCCTGTACGTCTCTTGAGTCCCCACTGACCAGTGCTCCGCAAGTCTGGGGGCACTCCCGCCGCAGAAGACGCTGACGGCGGAAGTGACCGCTACCGCACTGGAGTTGAGATGAACCGCAAGAGCCGCATACGTGCCGCAGTCGTCACCACCACCGCCCTCGCCGCGGCCGTCACGATAACCGTGGGAGTCGCCGTGGCCACGTCCGACGGCGCCGCCGACGGGGCAGCACCCAGATCCTCGTACGCCAAGCCCCCCAAGCCCGCCGAGAAGCAGATCGCCGCACTCTTCGACGGATGGAACAAGGCCCTGCAGTGCGGCGACGCCGAGACCGTCGCCGCGCGGTACGCGAAGGACGCGGTGCTGCTGCCCACCGCCTCGCCGCAGATCCGCACCGACCATGCCGGGATCGTCGACTACTTCGAGCACTTCCAGCAGAACAAGCCCCGGGGCGAAAAGGTCCGCGGCATCATCAACATCCTCGACTCGGACTCGGCGATCGACGCGGGCCTGTACAGATTCCACCTCACCGATGCGAAGACCGGCGAAAAGCGCACCGTCGAGGCCCGTTACACCTTCGAATACGAGAAGCGGGGCGGCCGGTGGCTGATCGTCAACCACCACTCTTCGGTGGTGCCGCCCGCGAACTGACGCCGAGTTCGGCCTGGTAGTCGGGCAGGGCCAGGGTGCTGACCTTCTCGCCCTGCCTGAGCATCCAGTTCAGCAGCGGGCGCCTGCTCAGCAGGGCGTTTCGGACGCGGAGGCCGGTCGCGGTGGCGGGGGCGAGGAACTTTCCGGTGCGGTCGCCGCCCTTCTGGCAGCCCTGGGCGTAGTCGCGCACTCTGTTCTCGTACCGGGTGAAGGCGGCACGGTGGTCTCCGTCGGCCAGCGCCAGTTCACCGGCCAGTACGTAGGCGGCGACCACGCCGGTTCCGGTGCCCATGCCGCCTATGGTCGCGCCGCAGGCGGCGTCCCCGACGAGGGCGATCCGCCCCCTGGACCAGGTGTCCACGTCCGCCCGGCTGATCGAGTCGAAGTACAGCTCCGGTGCCTGCCGCAGGGAGTCGAGGAGCCGCGGGACCTCCCAGCCGAGCCCGGAGAACGCATCGGCGATCAGGGCCTTCTGCCGCTCCGGGTCGGAGCGGTACGTCAGTTGGGGAGAGGCGAAGACGAAGAAGGCACCGGCCTTGGGCGTGTCCCGGTGGTCGCTGCCGACGGCGGCGAACCGGCCGGGCGTGTTGTATCCGACCGAACCTCGCCCGACGCCAAGGTAGTTGGGCAGCTGCCAGGTGGCCGCGTAGTAGCCGAGATGGCGTACGAAGCTCTCCTCCGGGCCGAAGGCGATCCGGCGTACGTTGGAGTGCAGCCCGTCCGCGCCGATCACGAGGTCGAACTCCCGAGGCGCGCCGTGCCGGAAGGTGACCTGCACCCCTTCGGCGGTCTCGGTGAGGCCGACGATCGAGTCACCGAAGACGTACTCGGTGTGCGGCAGGCTCTGCCCGTAGAGCACCTGGGACAGGTCTCCGCGGAGCACCTCCACGTCGCCGCCGGCGAACTCGGCCGGAAGGTGCAGCAGTTGCCGCCCTTGCTCGTCGACGAAGCGCATCGGGCTGCCGCCGGTCTGGATCCGGCGCAGCTTGTCGAGTACGCCCATGCGTTCCAGCACGGTCAGGTGCGTCTCGCCGCGGAAGTCGACGGCCTGGCCGCCGCCGCGCAGGGCCGGTGCCGGCTCGACGACTGTGGGTCTGAACCCGTGGCGACCGAGCCAGTAGGCCAGCGCCGGGCCCGCGATACCGGCACCGGAGATGAGGACGTTCTTGGTCATGGACAGCACTCCCCGCAAAACTGTGTCCAGTGGACACTGATTATTAGTGTGTACCGTAGACACAGTTTTGAGGACCTGCAAGGGCGCAGATGGGAGCGGTGGGATGAGCGACGAGCGGAGCCGGACGGCGCGACTGCTCTGGGACCAGCCGCCGAAACCCAGGCGAGGCCCCAAGCCGGCGCTCAGCCTGGACCGCATCGCGCGGGCCGGCAGCGAGATCGCCGACACGGAGGGCCTGGCCGCCGTGTCCATGCAACGGATCGCCGGGCTGCTCGACGTGACCAAGATGGCGCTGTACCGGTACGTGCCGGGAAAGGCCGAGCTGGTCGCGCTGATGGTGGAGGCCACCATCGGCGAGGCCCCTCTGCCGGACGGGCCTCGCGGCGACTGGCGGCAACAACTCGACGACTGGGCCCGGCAGTTGGCCACCGTCTTCCACCGGCACCCATGGCTGCTCGACGCGACCGTCGGCCCGAGGATCATGGGGCCCGGGGAGCTGGCCTGGATGGAACAGGCCCTCGCCGCACTGGACGGCACCGGCCTCACGGGCGCCGAGCGGATGGATGCGGTCGTCCTGCTGTCCGGCCACGTACGCGAGATCACCCAGCAGGCCCGCGCGGCGGGTCCTGCGGGCGCTGCCGAAGCTCAACTCAGCGACACACTGGGCGAGTTGATGCGGACGCACGGCGAGTGCTATCCCGCCCTCACCGCCGCGCTGACCTCGGCGGCGCAGCACGGCGGACAGGACCAGGCACTGGAGTTCGGCCTGCAACGCATCCTGGACGGCCTGGGTCAGCTCATCGACCGGCGTGCGAGCTGACCGGGGCGCCACATCAAGCCGGGCGACGCTCCTCGCCCCGGGGCCGCTTCAGATCGGCGAAGAGACCGTCGAGGGCCTTGTGGAGAGCGTCGGCGTTGGCCGGGTCGAACCATGTGGTGCGGATGCGTTCGTTGTTCCCCTTCGGCGATTCGTGCTCGGCCGCGAGCCGGCTCAGCGAGCGCGTCTCGTCACTCAAGGAGCGGCCGACGCCCTGGAAGAGGCTGCGGACGTAACGGTCCGCGTCATCGGCGGCTATGCCCTGGCCGACAGCCCACTCCGTGAGCGTGGCCAGGTACCAGTAGTGGGTGGTCAGCGTCCCCGTCAGCGCGGAGTAGACGTCGAAAGCCGCCTCGTCCGCGACCGGCTGCGCCCCGCCCAGCAGGTCGAAAAGCTCGTCCACCACCGGGTGGGACGGAAACGTCACCGTCACGGAGCGGCGTTCGCGCGCGGTGGGCAGCGGGATGGCCCGTACCACCGCGGCGTCGGTGCCAAGTATCCGGCGCATCTCGTCGTTGCCGACGCCGGACATCACGTTGACCACCGTCTTGTCGCCATCCACCGCAAGACCGGCGAGCGCCTCGTGCCGACTCGGACCGGGTACGGCGATGATCACCACCTCGGAGCGGTCCACCACCTCCTGATTGTCGGCACACACTTGTACGCCCTCGTAGCGCGCGGACAGCTCCGCGGCCGTGCGGGCTCCCCGCGGGGAGAGGAACACCTCCGGCGAAGGCGACGCGCCACCCCCGCCACACAGGCCCATCACGATGGCCCGGCCGATCTCGCCCACTCCGATGATGCCGATGCGTTTCACTGCGTCTTCCTCCCGTGGTGTGTGGTGCGCGCGGTGAGGGAGGCCCGAAGGAATTCGAGGATCTCCGTCCGCGCGGTCTCGGCCTGCTCCACCAGGCCCGGCATGCTGAGGAACGCGTGCACCGCTCCGGGGTATTCGGTGAGCCGAGTCGGTGTCCCGGCGGCTTGCAGTCGTTCGGCGTAGCGGCGGCCGTGATCGGCCACCGCGTCGCGGGTCGGAACCACCACGAGCGCCGGGGCGAGCCCGTTCAGGTCGTCTGCGTACAGCGGCGAGAGCGCGCGGGGGTCGGTGCCCTCCGGAACGGCGAGCCGCTGGAACAGGCGCAGTTGGGGCTCGGCGAGCGTCGGGCTGAGTGCGTACTCGGCGACCGAGGGGTAGTCGAACATCGTCTCGGTCACATCGACAGCGGGGTTGACCAGCACCTGCGCCTGGAGGTGCGGTCCTGCCCCCTTGGCCCGGATCGCCGCCAGGGCGCTGATCAACGCGCCGCAGCTCTCGCCGAACACAGCAACGCGCGCCGGGTCGATGCCCCACTGCGCGGCGTGCCGCACCACGTGCTGGAGCACGTCCCAGCCGTCGTCGACGGCCGCCGACAGCGGGGTCCGCGGGTCGAGGAGACGGTGCTCGACCGAGACGACGACCGCGGGCAGTTGGGCGGCGAGGTGGCTGGTGACCCAGTCGCACTGCACCGCCGTACCCACGAATCCGCCTCCGTGTACGTGGAGCACTAAGGGCAGTTCGGCCCGGCCAGCGCCTTCGCCGTCGCGGTCGCGGTCGCGGTCGGGGGCCGGTCGGTACACCCGGACCGGGAGTTCGCGGCCGGGCAGCGCCACGTCCTGCCATTGAATCGCGGCACCGGGATCCGGTTCCCCGAGGAACGCCCGCGCCGCACTGGACGCCCGGAAGCGGTTCTCCGCGTCGCGGTAGGCGGCCAGCTCCTCGGCCGTGATCGCCAACCAGTCCGGCTCCGGCGGTCGTTGGGGGGCGGTGATCTCACTCATGCCTTCTCCTCATTCAGGGGTTCCGCGACCTAAGGTATCGAAACCTAAGGTAGCGAAACCAGGTATCGTGTGGATATGGCATCGCCCACATCCGCCAGGCCGCCCGGCCGCCCGCGCGCCGGCGTCAACGACGTGGTGTTCGCCGCCACGCTGAGCACGGTCCACGAACTCGGCTACGCGCGCGCCACCGTTGAACGCATCGCCGCCGCGGCCGGCGTCGCGAAGTCGACGGTCTATCGGCGCTGGCCGTCGAAGGGCGCGCTGATCGTGGACTGCCTCCTGGACGCGTTCGGCCCGGCGCCGCTGGAGGGCGCCGGTCGAGCCGAGCTGATGTCCTCGACCATCCGCTGGATCGCCGCGAAGGTCGGCGAGCCCGGGGTGGGTGACGCGTTCGCCGGAGTGTTCAGCGACGCCGTCAGCGACCCGGCCCTGCGCGAGATCCTGTCCACGCGGCTACAGGATCCGTACCGGCTCGCGCTCCAGGACGCGCTCGGCGAGCCGGAGAACCGGGTCCTGTTCTTCATCGACGTAGTGGTCGGAGTCCTGCTCCACCGGATGGGCATGACCGGCGCACCGATGGCCGATGCCGACGTCGACGCACTGGTCGAGATGGTTCTGGCGCACTTTGGTGACGCCGCCGGCCGCGATTAGGCCCGCGCTGTCGGTGCCGAACGAGGCACATGTTCCTGGTGAGTTCGACGCCATCGATGCGGAATGGCAGCGGCGCAACTGGAGTTGGGGGCACGATCCCTCCATGGACGCACTCCTCGCCGCACTGGCCGACCCCGCCCGCTGGCGGCTCGTGAGCCTGCTGGCCGAGCGGCCCCGCTCGGTCGGTGTCCTCGCCCAGCTCGCCGAGGCGCGCCAGCCGCAGACGACCAAGCACCTGCAGACCCTTGAGCGCGCCGGAATCGTCAGCTCCCAACGCACCGGCCAGCGCCGCATCTACGCGCTCCGGCCCGCTCCCCTGCGGGACCTGGCAGCCGCGCTCAACCGGCTCGCCGACACCGCGGACCAGGTCGACGATGCGCGCGCGACCTACGACCGATACGGGCTCAGCCTCCACGCAGAGCGCATCGCAGCGGAGAAGTCGGGGTGGGCCGACGGCCGCTCCTTCACGTTCCTGCGGTCGTTGGCGGGGCGCCCCGAGCTGGTGTGGCGCCACCTGACCGAGGCCACCCTGCTCGCCCGATGGTGGACGCCCGACGACCTCCGCGTCTCCGAGCTCGTCTTCGAGGCGCGCCCGGGCGGGCGGATCGTCAACGAGTACCGCGATGCCGAGGACGCCGACGGCTCGGACGTGGTCGCCGGACGCGCGGAAGGCGTCGTGGACGACGTACTCCCCGGTGAGCGTCTCACCTACCGGCTCTCCCCGCTCCTGCCCGACGGCAGCCTTGCCTTCACCGCCCACGTCGATCTGGGCCTGCGGCCCACCGAAACGGGCACGGACCTCGACGTCCACTGGCGGATCACCGACAGCACGGTGGACTCCGCGGACTTCATCGCGGGCATCGAGATCGGCTTCGGCCAGAGCCTCGACAAGCTCGCGGCGGCACTCACCGCAGACGCGCACGACAGCGTCGGCACCGACACCGATACCGACGACACCAACATCGGCACCGACACCAGGAGCGCGAAATGAGCGAGCAGCAGCTGACCGCCGGCCGGCGAGTCGTCACCAACATGAGCCTCTCCCTCGACGGCCGCTACGCCGCGCCGGACAACCCGCTGGACATGAGCTGGGTGATGCCGTACGCCGTGACCGACGTCGCCCGCGACCATCTGGCCGGCCTTCGGGAGTCGGCGACGACGGCGCTGCTCGGTCGGGTCAACGCCGAGGGGTTCCTCGCCTTCTGGCCCACCGTCATCGGCATGGAGGGTGCCGACCCGCGCGACGAGGCCTTCGCCCAGTGGCTCGTCGACACCGACAAGGTGGTGCTCTCCTCCACCCTGGGCGAGGCGCCCTGGGAGCGGGCCACGATCGTCGACAAGCCGACCGCCGAGGTGGCAGCGGACCTCAAGGCCACCGAAGGCGGCGACATCCTCGTGCTCTCCAGCGCGAGCATCATCAAGGCACTGCTGGCAGCCGACCAGGTCGACCGGCTTGCGCTCACGATCTTTCCGGTCTTCCTCGGCGGCGGGCCGCGCCTCTTCGACGACGGCCTGCCCGCCGGACAGTGGGAGCTCGTCAGCCAGGCCGCGGGCGAGCACGGCACGCTGGCTCTCGTCTACGACCGCGTCCGCTGATACCGGCTCAGCGCGAACCGCTGACGCGCCAAAGGGCGGCGCAGGTCAGGTGGCGAAGACCTGGGAGTCGTCGGCGAAGGCCTTGAACTCGAGGGCGTTGCCCGCCGGGTCGAGGAGGAACATCGTCCACTGCTCGCCGGTCCGGCCCTCGAAGCGGACGTAGGGCTCGATGACGAACTCGACGTCCGCGTCCGCCGCGCGCAGCCGTTCTGCGAGCTCTTTGAACGCGGGGATCGTCAGAATCAAGCCGAAGTGCGGGACCGGGACGTCGTGACCGTCGACCGGGTTGTGTACGCGTTGCGCGAGCTCCGGTGCGAGGTGGGTGACGAACTGGTGGCCGTGCAGATTCCAGTCCACCCAGGTGTCCGCGCTGCGTCCTTGCTCCAGGCCCAGTACGTCGCCGTAGAAGCGGCGCGCGGCGGTCAGGTCGTCGACCGGCACAGCCAGGTGGAATCGAGGGATCGGAGAGTCGAGAACGGTCATGACACTGCCTTCCTGCCGGTTGCCGGGTGCCGGTGAACGTAGCGTGCGACGTCACGAGTTGGGGCCCGCACCTTCTGCTTCAGGTGCGGGCCCCAACTGCAAAGCGCATGACGGTCAGAGGCCGAACTCCTGCGGGGACACGCCCAGCGCCGCGCACGCTTCGCGCAGGACCTGCTCCTCGGCCGGGGCGATGTACCCGTCCGCGCCGGCGACCACGAAGCCGGTCTGGACGACCGCCTTGGCCTCCATCGGCTTCTTCGCCGCCTTGGCGATCTCCTGCATGACCTGGGTCTTGCCCTGCTGGAAGTTGAACGTCAACTGGTCGACGTGCTTGTTGAAGCGCTGCCGCAGCTGGTCCGGCGGGAAGTTCTGCAGGACGTCGTTCTGCAGGATCAGAGACTCGACGTGCTGCCGCTCGGCCGGGTCGACCGACCCGTCGGCGGCCGCGACCAGGGCGCACATGGCCATGCTGGCGTCCCGGTAGGCACCGCTCTTGAGTTCCGTCTTGAGGGAGCCGAGCTGGGACTTGAGCACGCCCACGAGCTGAGCCTTCGACCCGCCGCCGGACCCCGAACCCGACCGTCCGTGACCACCGGAGCCCCGTGCGCCCTGCGACTGCTGCTGCAGACCCTTGGCCTGGTCCTTGATCCGGTCCCACATCGCCATCCGTGCCACCTCGGCTAACCGTTCGCTCGTCCGCGCGCCTTCCGCGCGTCCCTCTGCCAACGCCTTCCCACCCGTCGAAGTTCCATGGCCGCGCACGACCGGGGGAAACCTATATCTGTGCGACGTCCTTCACGAACACGATCCCCTCGCTGTCCCCCAGCTGGGCCGGGTCGAGCGGGGCATAGCCGAACCAGGGGGATACGCGGGGCGCGGGCCGCGTGGCGCCGAGGGTGGCGGCAAGCCGAGGGGCGTCGATGACGCAGGGGTCGTCCGGGAGCGCGTACAGGAGGCCTTCGACGGTGTCCGGCGGCGGCGTGTCCACTCCCTGGTGCCGGATCGTGCCGAGGGCCGTCGCCACGAAGGCGTACGCCTCGCCGAGCTGGGCGCTCACCAACGCGCCGGCGCTCCACCACTCCAGCGGCATCCCGCCCATCCGCATCGAGCTCTTCGCCCTCTGGAGATGGGAGTTGTGGGCGTGGACGAGTGCCGGGCCCCGGGCGGCGAGGGCGAGGAGGTTCTGGGCCATCATCTGGTCCCGCAGGCCCACAAGACGGGTCAAGCGGGCCGGTGAGGTGTCGGCCATCCAGTGGTGGTAGCGCAGCAGGCCGGTCGCGGTGCGCCCGTACAAGCACGCACGGTCCCAGTCGTCCCGCGAGGTCGCAGCGAGCAGGTGCGGCGTCTGCGCTTCGAGCAGCGCCACCAGATCGTCGGCGAGCAGCCTCAACTCCCCCGCCTCGGCCGACTGCCCCACGGACTTGGCCGGGTCCATCATCGCGGCGGGATCGGTCCACCGGTCGTCCGCGCCGAGCAGGCGGTCGAGTGCTTCCGCGGTGCAGGGGAGCAGGTCCGCGTCCACCTGGTCCGCGAGGTAGCCGTGGAGTGCGGTGAGGGCCTGCCGGGGGCTCGCCGCGCCGGTGATCTCCAGCGGGCCGTCGACACCGGCGAAGCGGAGCCGCTCGGACGCGGGCAGGCCGTCGTTGTACGCGCGCATCCGGCGCACGAGCTCGCGGTTGGCCGCGGAGGCGCCCCAGCCGTGGCTGAATCCGTGCTCCATGACCTCGTCGAGGGTGCCGGTGCCCGTGGTGACGTAGTCGTCCACGACCAGGCCCATCATGCAGTCGCTCTCGATCGCGATCGTCCGGTAGCCCTCCTGCTCGACGAGTTGCCGGAAGATCTCGTTGCGCAGGTCGAGCAGAGTGTCCTCGCCGTGGGTCGGCTCGCCAAGGGCAAGCAGCCGGGGCCGGGTCGGGAGCAGTTTCATGACGGCTGTGGCTTCGACGGCATGGGCGATGTCTTTGATGTCAGTAGCCATGCCTTCAACGCTATCGTTGAACCTCTTGTTGAAACTTTTCTGCTATTTCGACAGCGCCATGGGACGAAACCTTCAAATCGGGGAGCAGCCCAGGCCGATCGGCCTGGGGGCCGCCGAGCTGCAGGCGTCCCTCCGCGAGCGCGAATGAGATCCCGGGAATCACCCGTCGGTCAGGTCAGTTGATCCTTGAGCGGCCCTGATTCGGCACGCTGCAGCGGCTGTTGGCAGAGGCACCTTCGGCAAGGAGAGTTCGTTGAGCAGTCTTGACCCTCGGTTCATCACCTTCGACATGTACGGAACTCTGACGGACTTCGCCATCGGGTCCGCCGCCCGCGAAGTGATCAAGGACGTAGTGCCGCCCGAGACGCTGGATGCCTTTCTCCACCGGTTCAGCTGCTATCAACTCGATGAAGTGATGGGCGATTGGCGGCCGTACGACGAGGTCGTTTCTCGAGCCTTCGAGCGGGCGTGCCGGAGTACTGGCGTCGAGTTCCAGCCGAGCGATCCCGCCAAGATTTTCGCGGCGATCCCGGAGTGGGGGCCGCACCCCGACGTCCCGGGGCCCCTCGCGAAGCTCGCCGAGCATTTCCCTCTCGTCATCATCTCCAACGCCGCGGACAGGCACGCCGATCAGAACGTCGCGAAGCTCGGCGCATCGTTCCACGCGGTGTACACGGCGGAGATGGCGCAGGCCTACAAGCCGAGGCTGCGTGCGTTTGAGTTCATGTACGAGCAGTTGGGCTGTCGGCCGGAGGAGACGATGCATGTGTCGTCCAGCCCGCGTTACGACCTGCAGTCGGCGACAGACCTTGGCGTGAAGAACACGGTGTATCTCAACAGAGGGAGCGAGCCGTCAGCGCCCTTCTACCACGCATACGAAGTCACATCCCTCGCCGGGGTCGTAGATCTACTGGGCATCTGAATTCCCCCGCGCCGCCCCTGTCGTGGGGAGAGACTGTGGGGATGGAGTTCTTCTGTTACCACCGTGATCGGCCCGGCTCCGGGGAGTTGCGCACGAAGTTGTCGGAAGACCACTGGACCTATATGGACTCGTACGAGAAGCAACTGATCGCTCGCGGCCCGACGTTCGCCGACGACGGGGCCACCCCCACCGGCAGCGTGCACATCGTCGACCTGCCGGATCCCGCTGCCGCCCGCGCGTTCGCCTTCGACGAGCCCAACTACCAGGCCGGCGCGTACCGGGACGTGCTGCTGCGCCGGTGGCGCAATCTGCTGGGGCGCACCATGTGGGACTTCCCCGGTGGCCGGACCGGCGGCAACCGGTACCTGGTGCTCGGCCTCGGCGCGGGGGCGGGCGCCGACGTCGCCGTGCCGCCCGACCGGGACGAGTTGATCGCGTACGGGCCGCTGCTGTCCGACGACGCCGCCACATGGGTGGGGACGGCGGCGCTGGTCCGCGCCCCGGACCCGGACACGGCACGCGCCGTCCTGAGCCAGGACCGCTACGCCGCCGTCGAGGTCCACGCCTGGGAGTTCGGCGGGCGGCGCTGACGAAGGGGAGCGGGTCCGCCGCCACGGGACCCGCCGCACGGCGAATCCGCTTGTCCGCTCTCGCGGCACCGCACTACCGTGCCGATGTGGATCTCTTCTCAAGCTCGTGGACGGCTCTGCGGACGGCTGTCGCCGACCTCTCGGACACGGACTTCGCCCGGCCGTCCGGCTGTTCGGGCTGGCTCGTGCGGGACCTGGTGTGCCATCTGGTCATCGACGCCCAGGACGTACTGATCACCCTGGTGACCCCCGCCGAAGGTGAACCGACCCGTGACGCGGTGACCTACTGGGAGGTCGCCGACACGCCGCCGACCGGCGACGACCCGCTCGACGCGCTGATCGTCCGTCTTGCCGCCGCGTACGGGGAGCCGTGGCTGCTCAAGTTCCACCTCGACGACGTCGGCTCCGCCGCCGGCCGCGCCGCCGAACTCGCCGACCCGGCCTTGCGGGTCGCCACCCAGGACGTGGTCCTGACCGCGGGCGACTACTTGGCCGCGTACGTCCTGGAGTGGACGCTGCACCACCTCGACCTGGTCGCGCACCTCCCGGACGTGGCGGGGCCGCCCGCGGAGGGGCTCGCCCGGTGCCGCGAGATGATCGAGCAGATCGCCGGTGCCGCGTTCCCCGCGTCGTTCTCCGACCAGGACACACTCCTTGTCGGCACCGGACGGCGGGCCCCGAGCGCAGCGGAGAAGGCCGAACTGGGCGCGCTGGCCGCGAAACTCCCGCTCGTCCTCGGGTGATCGCCCCTCATCGTCACGTGACAGGAGACGCAGATGTCCATCCGCCGGGTCATGCCCGACATCCGATCAGAGGCCCTGAAGGAGAGCAGGGACTTCTACGGCCTCCTGGGGTTCGAGGAGGTCATGAACCTGGGCTGGGTCATGACGCTCGCATCCCCTGACAACCCAACGGCGCAGGTCACCTTCATGGCGCGCGACAGGACCGCGCCGGTCGTGCCCGACATGAGCGTCGAGGTGGACGACGTGGACGCGGCCTACGCTGCGATGCGTGCGAGCGGCGCTGAGATCGTGCACCCGTTGCAGGACGAGGAGTGGGGCGTGCGGCGCTTCTTCGTCCGCGACCCCAATGGCCGGGTGGTCAATGTGCTGGGCCACCGCTGACCAGCCTCTGCCGGGACAGGCAGTCCACTGCTCGCCGCTGATCGACTCGTCGGCGGAAATTCCCTACCGTGCCGGCCGGAAAGGACGGAGACTCCTCTCATGGCTGACATGGGGTTGTTCCAGGAGGCGGTCGCCGCGTGGGCGGCCGGTGGCCCCGGCGACCCCGCACGTGAGGTGGCCGAGCGGCTGTCCGTCCGGGCCGTCGTCCTGCTCGAAGGACCCAGCGATGCCGCGGCGGTCAGCGCGCTGGCCGCGCGCCGCGACCGCGACCTGGCCGCCGAAGGGGTCTGCGTCCTGTCGATGGGCGGCGCGATGAGCATCGCGCGCTTCGCCCACGTCCTTGGGCCGCCCGGCCTGGGTCTGCGCCTCACGGGCCTGTGCGACGAGGCGGAGCGTGGCTACTACACCCGCGGCCTTGAGCGGGCCCGTGCGGCACAGGACGAGTTCTTCGTCTGCTCGGCGGATCTGGAGGACGAACTCATCCGCGCCCTCGGCGTGACACGGGTGAAGGAACTCGTCCGGGCGGAGGGCGACTTGCGCGCCCTGGAGACCTTCCTGCGCCAGCCCGCCCAGCAGGGCCGCACCGCGGAGAAGCAATTGCGGCGCTTCCTCGGCACCAAGAAGGGGCGCAAGATCCACTACGGCCGCGTACTCGTCGAGGCCCTCGACCCCGACCGCGTACCCGCACCGCTGGACGACCTGCTCACCGCCCTCTGACGACTTCGCTTCGCCTCCCGGGCGCGACCCGGCAACCGCCCTCCTTCGCCGTCTATCCGCCCCCGGCCGACCCTTCAGGCAGGGCGGGGCGCGCGGCCGGGCCGGGGACCGGTGGAATCCCGCCGTGGCCGTTGACTGCTTGCGCCGCCTGGTGCAGGGTCTGTGCGGCTACCACGCGGGATTCCGCCAGGACGTCACCGAGTTCCCGTACGAGGTTCTCGTAGACCGGCAAATGATCGGTTCCTGCTGAGGTGGGTGTCACAGGGCTGCCTCTTCTCGATTTCTGTCGTACTTGAGATCTGAATGCCGTCACGCCCGGCTGAGGCGCACAGCGATCCCATGACCCACCAGGAGATAAATGACGGCCGGCAGGCCGTAATTGAGGAGAACCCGAAGCCCCTCTGTGTCCATGGTGAAAACATCCTGCGACCACCAGGCCAGCAAGTCAGCCGTTCCGTGCACGAATTCGACGAAGACGTTGGCCTCGTTGGCTCCGAGCAGGTGGAGCAGGACCCACAGGCCGAGGAGAACGGCGGCGATGTCGGCGATGGTGTGGACGGCGAGGGCCGTCCGCCGAGCCGCGCTCGGGTTCCGCTCCAGGCGCTGTGGAGGCTGCGGAGGTTGGCCGTAACCATGGGGGCCTGGCATCGGGTCGAAGTTGCTCACGGGTGTCCAATCTGACGCGTCACTTTGCGGGACACGCACCGGCATCGCGCGGGCCCTTGTACATCTGCGCCGCAAGGCCGCCGTCGCGTTACACAGGCAGCGGAATATCCCAAATATGGCCAGGTATTCCGCAACTTGCCCAAATGAAGGAGCGTGGGAATTCCCTTGCCGGCAGATGGCCGACCCTGGTGTGCATATTGTGTGTGGCAATAGTGGCCCATCAAGTCGACGCACTTCACGCCCAGTTCACCTTCCGGGTGAACTGACGACCCACCAGATTGAGCGGCACGAAGCGGGGTAGCCTCCCGCGGCTATGCGCAAAGACCAGACCGATGGCGCGAAGTCCGACAGGGCAACGTTCGATGACGTCTTCTGCGGCCTGCTGCCCAGGCTCTATCGCAGAGCCGTGATGTTCTCCGGATCCCGGCAACTCGCCGAGGACGCCGTGCACGAGGCGTATCTCAAGCTCGCCACCCGCCCCGAACGGCTGCTCGCCCACCCCGAGCCCTACGCCTACGCGTTCTCGGCGCTGATGAGCGCCGTGCGGGACGCGTACCGCCGAGAAAAGCGGCAGGTGCTCATCGAGGACGTCGAGACGCACACCGGGGTGCGGACGCTCGAGAGCGGCGGCGCACACGGGGGCGCCTTCGTCGATGCAGCCTGGGACGGCGGTCTTGAGCGGCGGCAGGGCGAGTGGGAGGCGATGCGGCTGCTGAGCAGGCTCTCGCCGCGACAGGCCGGCGTCGTCATCCTCGTCGACCTCGACGGCTACACCATCGACCAGGCCGCGAAGATCATGAAGGTGCACCGGGGTACGGCGGCCCGACACCGCGCCCGTGCACTCGACAGCCTGCGCGGCATGCTGGTCGAAGCGCACGATCCGCAGACATCGCAGCCCGGGCGGCGACCCGAGGACGGGAGGGCGTCATGAACTCAACTCCGGGCCCCCCGGGGCAGCTTCCTCCGGACGGCACCGAGGGCACCGGCTCCGCCGATGACGCCGCGGTCGCCGTGCTGCGCGAGCGGTTGCGCGCGGCCGACGAGGCGATCGAGGTACCCCACGGGCTGTGGGACCGCATCCAGGCCGACTCCCCCACCGGGCGCCACCGGCACCGTCCGTACCGCATCGCCGTACTCGGCAAGCCGGGTGGGCACCGTCCGCGCCTGACCTTCGTCGTCGCGGCGGCGCTGGTCGGCGCGATCGCCCTGGGGACGTGGTGGCTGGTGCGCCCCGGCGGGCAGGACAGGCCGACACCGCCCTCAGGAACGCGGGGCGTGACGATAACGGTGCACAACGCGGAGTCGGCCTGCCGTGAACTGCGCACTCTGGAGTGCGCGTTGCGGGTCGCGAAGGATCCGTACGAGCGGTACGCCGCGCCCGGCAACCGCGCGGCCCGCGTCTGGCACGGGGACCGCCTGGAAGCAAGGTGCGTCGTCACCGACGGCACGCTCGTCCAGGACGAGAAAGGCATCACGTCCACCCGGTGGTACCTGGTGCGCACCGCGCTCGGCGCGGAGGGCTGGCTCCCCGGTGTGCGGACACGCAACAGCGTGGAGGTGCCGGACTGCGCGCGAGGCAGCGACAGCCACTGACTCCATGTGACACAGGTCACAGCACCGGCTGTCATACGGGAAGCGGTCGCGCTCCGTGTAGCGCATGAGAGAACGCACTACACGGGGAGAACGACATGAGCGTACGTACCTTTCTGACCAGGTCCGCGGCGGCCGTTGCGCTGACCGCGGGCAGCCTGGCCGTGACGGCGGGTACGGCATCCGCCGCCGAGGCGGCGCCGAAGGCCGATGCGGCTGCTGCCTTCACCGTCTGGGCGACCGACGTGAACGTCCGCGACAACCCGCAGTCGCCCGCGACCTGCGACGGCTTCCCCTCGCCGGGGAACTGCCCTGTCGTGTCCGGCAAGTTGCAGCCTGGGCAGCAGTTCGAGGCCAAGTGCCAGCGCAAGGGCGAGACGGTGAGCGGCAACGACTGGTGGGTCTTCATCGAGCGGGGCGACTCGCGTGGCTGGATCGCCAGCTACTTCGTCGACACGCCCTCCGACCAGCTGCCCGGCGTGCCGGTCTGCGGCGCCTGACAGCGACAGAACCGAACCGACCAACCAACGGGGAGACAGACATGAGGATTCTGAGGAGCACGGGTCGGACCGTGGCACTGGCGGCGGCCGTCGGCGCGCTGGCGCTGGCCGCACCGGTGACGGCGTCGGCGTCGGCGTCGGCACAGAGCGCACCGGCCGCCGCCGTGGAGCCCGCGGCGGAGCAGCAGGCCCAGGCGGGCAAGGAGGTCCAGGTGTGGGCCAGCAATGTGCGCCTGCACGTCGAACCGCTCGTCAACTCGCCCTCGCCGACGACCTTCGGCCCCGGCAAGCTGATCGACTTCTGCCAGCGGCAGGGTGACTTCGTCTCCGAGCCGGGCCAGGGTTCGAGCACCTGGTGGTCGTACGTGGAGCTGCCCGGCGGCAGCGACGGCCTGTGGATCAGCAATGTCTACCTGGTCGGCGGGGAGAAGATCGAAGGCGTGCCCGACTGCTGACCGCCTTCCCCGCCACGTGGCCTCCCGCTGCCGCCCAGGGCAGCGGGAGGCCACGCCGTTCAGCGGGTCACGGCGAACAGGAGCAGGACGATGAGCAGCGCCAGGGCTCCGAGGGTGGCACCGATGAGCGAAGGGCCGAAGTTCGTCGCGAGACCCCGCTCGTTCTTCCACACCCCCAACGCGCCCAGGACCAGGGCCAGGAGCCCGAGGGGCGCGGCGACGAAGTCACCGAGTACGGGGATGAAGGAGCCCACGAGGGCGACGATGCCCAAGGGGAGGGCAATGTCGCCCAGGCGGTTGCCGGGTGCGCCCCCGCGGGGTTCGTCGTCCTTGTGCGACATGCGTCCTCTCACGCTGGAATCCGGTACCGAAAACCGCAGGACCATCAGACGTCCTGCGCGGCCCCGTGTCCAGCACGCTGTTCACACGCGTGGTGAGTTCGCCCCGCCAGGCCCCTCATGCGTGGCGCCGCGATGCGGATCGGGGTGGCATCAGCACCACCCCCGCCTCGGGTCCCAGACCTCCTGTCTCGAAATCCCCATCGGCGCAGGCTTGTTCCCGTATCCAGCGGACGGTCCGGAGCGGCTCCACCGGACCCCGACTCGACGAACGGGGAGAGACGATGACCAGTCATACGCGGCGGAGGATTCTCCAAGGTGCGGCGCTCGCGGCGGCGGGCAGTGTGGTCGGCGGGTACGGGCTCGGCCACGGCGCCGCGGCGGCGCAGGCTGCCACGCCCGGCGCTGCGGGCGGCGGCAAGAAGTCGCTGCCCTTCCTGGAGGGCGCGTTCGCCCCGGTCACCGAGGAGTTGACCGCCTTCGACCTGCCGGTGACCGGCCGTGCGCCGCGCGACCTGGACGGCCGCTTCCTGCGCACGGGCCCGAACGCGCTGGGCCTGGAGGACCCGCGGGCGCACCACTGGATGCTGGGCGACGGCATGGTGCACGGGGTACGGCTGCGCGGCGGACGCGCCGAGTGGTATCGCAACCGGTGGGTGCGCTCCTCGCAGGTGGCGAAGAAGCTGGGCGAGGCGTACCCCGGCCAGGTGCCGCCGGACGACTTCGCGTGCAACACGCATGTGATCCCGTACAAGGGGCGGATCCTGGCGCTCCAGGAGGGCGGGCCGCTGCCGTACGAGCTGGACGGCGACCTTGGCACCGTGCGCCCGTACGACTTCCGCTCCACGCTGCGGGGCGCGTTCACCGCGCACACCAAGTACGACGCGGCGGCGGACGAACTGCACGCGGTGGCGTACTACCCGACCTGGGACCACGTACGGCACATCATGATCGACCGGACCGGGCGGGTGGCGCGGACCACCAAGATCCCGGTGGCGGACGCGCCGATGATGCACGACTTCGCCCTCACCGAGAAATACGTGGTGATCGTGGACGTCCCGATCACATTCGACGCGGCGGCCGCCGAGGCGGGGGCCACGGTGCCCTACATCTGGAACGAGCGACACCCCATGCGCGTGGGGATCCTGCCGCGGGCCGGAGGCACCACCCGCTGGTTCGAGGTCGACCCGGTCTACTTCTCGCACACGCTCAACGCCTACGACGAGGGCGACAAGGTGGTGATCGAGTACACCTCCATGCCCGCCCCGTTCTACGCGGCGGGACGGGGCAGCGGCGGCCCCTCCGCGACCGGCGCGCCCGCGCTCGACCGCTGGACGGTCGACCTGCGCGCCGGCCGGGTCCGCGGCACCCGTATCGACGATCTGCCGCAGGAGTTCCCGCGCGTCAACGAATCCCTGGTCTCCCGCCGGCACCGCTTCGGGTACGCGGCGAGCGCGGCCGAGATGTGGCGCGCGTACGAGACGGTCGACGGGGTGCCGCCGGACGACAAGTTCACCAACTGCCTGGTGAAGCATGACATGTTGCGCGACAGCAGGCAGGTGCACCGCTTCCCGCGGGGCGCGGCGGCGAGCGAGCCGGTGTTCGTGCCGCGCCGGGGCGCGCGGGACGAGGACGACGGCTACATCCTCGCCTACGTGAACGACCCCGACCGCGGCGCGACCGACCTGGTGATCCTCTCGGCCCAGGACTTCACCGGCCACCCGCTGGCCCGCATCCACCTGCCCGGCCGGGTGCCGCTCGGCTTCCACGGCAGCTGGGTGGCGGATCTGTAGTTACGGGAATCTGTAGTTACGGGAAGAGGGATCCGCCCGGCGCACCCGCGCGCGCCATGCCGCCGCCGGTGAACACCGCTGCCGCCACCGTGGCGGCAGCGGTCAGCGCGCCGACCAGCCAGGCACCGCCGACCGGGGCGTTCGTCTGCGGCGGGGCGAATTCTCCGGGCACGGCGTACACCATGAGCCGCTCCCCTGCCTTGGCATCGGCGGGGCACGCCTCCCCCAGCGTGGCGAAGTCCGACTCCCTGAGGGGCCGTTGGAGTTCCGTCCCGTCGGGCCGCTCCAGCGAGCATTCCCACCAGAATCCGGTGACGTTGCCCGTCGGCGCGTTCCGCTCGTGCCTGACGGTCTCCGTGACGACGGTTTCCACCTGCTCGCCCCAGACATCGAGCAAGGCCTGGTCGAGGAACGTCAGCAATCCCACGGCCAGCAGGCACTCCGCAATGGCCGCCGCCCCGAAGTGCCAAGGCCCGAGACGGACGAAGCACACGCTGATCAGCGCGAACCCCACGGCGATGAACAACAGCCCCGCGACGGCGGTCACCGCCGCCGGGTGGGGCCACCACCAGGGAACGAGCACCACCGCGAGCACGGCAAGACCGCACATCAGCACCGAAGCGGCGACCCCCATCAGCGCACCGGCCGCCCAAAGCCGCACTCTCCCGCTCACCGACACCTCCCCGATGTCCCGTGCGTCTTCCCTTGATAGATTCGGTCGACGCGCGAACGACGCGACTGCCCCTGCGACAAGGGAGGTTGATGAATATGGCCCGCCAGACGCTTCATCAGCATGCCCTTGTCCGGGTCGCGCAAGAGTAGTCGGCGACCCGGTCGTCTGAACCGACCAGGAGTATCGCGTGTCTTCTTCTTTCTCATCTCCCTTCTCGTCGATCGGTACGGATCTGACCACTGACCGCCTCGTGATGCGGCCCTGGTCCACCGACGAAGTCACCGCCGTCCTCGACGACAGCCGCATGGCGCACTGGGCCGAGGACTTCCCCGCCGACGAAGGTCGTGTCATCGCCGGTTTCATCGTGGACCGGCCTGACGCGCTGGGCCCGTACGGGCAACGGCAGATCATCGAGCGGGCGAGCGGCCTGGTGATCGGCGCGATCGGGCTGTTCTGGCCGCCGAGTGACGGCGCTCTGGAGATCGGATACGGCATCGTCGTCTCACGGCGCGGCCGAGGCTACGCTCCCGAGGCCACCCGGGCCCTCATCGCGTACGCCCTGAACTTGCCGGACGTCCACACGGTGTACGCCGATGTGGAACTGTCCAACCCGGCCTCGGTGCGCGTGCTCGAGAAGTCCGGGCTGCGGCGCTGGAGCGAGGACGCGACCACGGCCCGCTTCCGTACGACGGCATCGGAGCCGTCCCAGCGGTAATCCCACGGGGATCGGCAGTGGAGTGTTCGCCGCTGCCGATCCCCAGGCCGGCCACCGTCAGGGCCGGTAGACGCACTCCGCCAGCGTCGCGTGCTTCTTCCAGCCCAGCGTCTCGTACAGCGCACGCCCGGCGTCGGTCGCGCCGAGAATGCCGAGGTGTGCGCCCTCGTCAAGGGCGCGGTCGGCGAGCGCCCGCATCACGAAGTGCCCGAGGCCGCGCCGCCGATGGGCCTCCTCGGTCACCACCCGGTCGGCGACCGCGGCCTCTCCCAGGACCGCCATCTGCCCCGTGGCCGCCTGCTCGCCCGCCTCGTCCAGCACGCGTACGCGGAGGACGGCGCCGCTGGTCTCCACGGTCGCCGTGTATCCCTCGGGCGCTGTCGGGGCCGTGGCCATCAGGTCCACGGCCATCAGATGTCCGGTCTCCTCCCAGGCGACCAGCCAGCCCTGGGGCAGCCAGGCCTCGATCTCCTTCGGCCGTGCGGGCATCTTCATCCAGGTCCGCGGCACGGTCACCGAGGCAGCGGCGCTGCGGACCAGCGACTCGTCGGCCTCGGGCAGGACATGGCGGCCCACTTCGTCGGGGTTGTCGGCGACCTCGATGTGCAGCCCCCAGGGCCGCTCGGTCGGCGGGGGTGTCCGCCGTGACACGGCCCAGCCCTCCGCCCAGGTCCTGACCATGTCCGCAACCATCGCAAGCCCTCCCGAATCCGCGGCCGCCTCAACAACGACTTCAACAGCCAAGTAATAGCTGCCTAATGGGAGTGCATATTACGCCCTCACATCAGCGGCGGTGCGGGCGCGGGCCCCAGCGTCGTCGTGCCCGGGGTGGCCCGGTGGGCGAGGCCGGTGCGGTAGGCGTCCAGGGCGGCCTCCGTCCGTCCTGTCCGGCGGAGCAGATCGCCGAGGAGGCAGCACAGCCCGGCCAAGTCCCCTGCCACACCTGCCCGTTCGAGCAGGGGCAGCGCGGCGCGGTAGTGCTCCTCGGCCGCCTCCGTGTCTCCGCACTCCTCCGCGATGAGGCCGAGCAGCCGGTGCGCGGCGCCCACGTGCACCACGCCGCGCCCTGCTCTCAGGGCCCGCGCCTCCGGGATCTCCTTGGTCGCCTTGGTCGCCGTGTTCGCAGCGTTCCCCGTGTTCCCTGCGTTCTCCGCGGCTTCCGCAAGCTCCGTGCCGACGGCCAGCAGTGGCCTCAGCAGCGCCTCGGCCTCCCGGACCTTGCCGCGCCGACGCAGCACGTCGGCGAGTTCCACCTCGACCTGTTCGGCGAAGAGCGCGGCCCGCTTGGCGGTGAGCATGTCGTAAGCGGTGCGCAGTTCGTTCTCGGCGCGCTCCAGGTCGCCGTCCTGGGCGTGCACATAGCCGCGCATCCAGTGGCAGTGGGCGAGTTCGGTGCGGATGTGCAGCTGCCGGTAGAGATCCTGGGCCTTGGCCAGCGATGCGTCGGCCTCGGCGATACGGCCCTGGGCGATGAGCGTACGGGCCACACCGCGGTGCATCCCGGCAAGCAGGGCGGGATCGTCGACGCGCGACGCGAGCGCGATCGCCAGCTCGGCGGCGTGCGCGGCGCGCTCGTGTGCGCCCATGTCCATGTACGGGGCGATGGACGCCGTGTAGAGGAGCAGCAACGCATCCGGGTCCTGCAGCCCGGAGGCGTTGAGTTGATCGAGCGCGGTCTCCAACAGGTAGCAGGCGTAACGGAGTTCACCGGTCAGGCGGTGGGCGTTGGCGCGGCCGCGGATGGCGGGGACGCGGCGGGGCAGCGGCTCGTCGGCGAGCAGCCGCTCCACCGAGGCGAAGCACTCGTGTGCGTCGTCGAGTTCGCCGGACTCCAGGAGGCAGTCGCCGAGGCCGAGGAGCGCGGTGGCCTGCTCCCCCGGGAGCTCGTGTTCCACGGCTTCGGCGCACAGGGCCCGGAAGAGGGGGGCGGCGTCCTCGGGGGCTCCGGTGGCCAGCGCGCGCCGCGCGTCGGTCAGGCGCAGCCGCAGCTCGGCGGCGAGGCGGGCGGGGCGCCCCGTAACGAGCTCCTCGGGCGTGACGCCGAGCCGCTCGGCCAAGTGCCGCAGCGCCGCCTCGGAGGGCCTCACCTTGCCCGACTCCAGCGTGGAGACGTAGGCGGGCGTGTACGCGGGTTCGGCCAACTGCCGCTGGGTGAGCCCGAGTTCTGTACGAAGCCGCAGGACGCGACGCCCGATCACCGCGGGCTCGTCGAGCCGAACGCCCCCGGATCCGCTGTCCGACATCTCTCCGCCTCCAGGTCCGAGCCAAGTCCATGCGGGCCTGGAGCGAAAGAACTTGGGAGTACGTGGCGCGAACTCACCACCCCTACGTGGCGTGAACTATCCACTCCCACAGTCACCTTGTGCCCCAGGCATTGCCTTGCTTCCCCACGACCCCTACATTGAACCGCGCCTTAAGCTCCCTTAACCCCCCACTTATATCGCGGACTTGCCGACCCCGACGTCCGCGCGAACTCTCGGGAGATCTTCCATGCGCAGACACGCATCCCGCATATCCCGCAAGCGTCTCACCGTGGCCACCGGTGTGGCCCTGGCGGCGGCGCTGGCCGTCACCGCGCCGGTCGCGGCGGATCAGGGCGGGGACGACACCGCCCCCGCCGCCCGCTCCGGCGAGGCCCGCTCCGCCGGCGACGTCGAGGTCGAGTACTTCACCGGCCCCGGCGGTCACCCCCGCCACACGGACGTCGCCGCCTCCGCCCCGCTCACCAGGAAGGAGCAGGCCACGATCAAGGACGACGGCGACGTCGTGCCGATCGTGGAGGCCGGACCGAGCGACGCCAAGGTCGATGTCGTCTTCATCGGCGACGGCTACACCGCCGCCCAGCAGGAGGACTTCCACACCGACGTGCGCACGAAGTGGAAGGAGATGGCCGCCGTCGAGCCGTACGCCGAGTACCAGGACCTGTTCAACGTCTGGGCCGTCGACGCCCATTCGCAGGATTCCGGCGTCTCGGGCGACCCGACGAGCGACGTCCGCAAGAACACCGCCCTGAGCTCCGCGTTCTTCTGCGACGGCATCGAGCGGCTGCTGTGCGTCGACACCAACAAGGTCGAGGCGTACGCGAGCAAGGCCGCCGACCCGGACCTCGTGATCGTGCTCGGCAACTCCACCAAGTACGGCGGCGCCGGCTACAACGACATCACATCGCCGTCCGGCTACGACGGCATCGGCACCGCCTCCTCCGACCACCCCGACTCCGACCAGGTCGCCGTCCACGAGACCGGCCACTCCTTCGGCAAGCTCGCCGACGAGTACTGGTACGACGACAGCACCTACACCGGCCCCGAGCCTGGCGAGTCCAACCTCACCAAGCTCAGCGCCGACGAGATGGCCGCGCAGAAGGCGAAGTGGCATCAGTGGCTCGGCCAGGAGTCACCTGACGGCGGCACCGTCGGCGCGTACGAGGGCGGCGGCTACCACGGCCACGGCCTCAACCGCCCCACCGAGGACTCGATCATGCGCACCCTGGGCCGCGAGTTCAATCTGCCCGGACGCGAGGCGATGATCGCGGGATTCCATCAGCACGCCCCGGTCCTCACCGCCGTCACACCCACCGACCGAAAGGTGCGCGGCAGGGAGCGTCTGCGCGTCGAGGCGTCATCCCACGCACAGTTGCGCTGGTACGTCGACGGCCGCGAGGCACGGCAGGCCCGGGACGCGAGCAGTGTGACCCCCAGCCGCCTCGGGGTCCCCGCCGACGGCCGCCCGCACACCGTTACGGCACGCGCCACGGACCCGACGGACGCCGTCCGCGACCCGAAGCTCCGCAAGTCCCTTACGGGCTCGCTCAGTTGGCAGGTCACACGCTGACACCAAGTCGGCCACCGGGCACTCAACGGCCGCGACCGCGTCAGTCGTCGCCCGTCCCCTTCCCCGACACGGGGTAGGGGACGAACGTGCTGCTGTTCTCGTCGATCGCCAGGCGGCGGTCCAGGGGTGGTACGGCCCGTTGGGGGCAGTCGGTGCGTTCGCAGAGGCGGCAGCCCATGCCGATGGGGACGGCGGAGGAGGCGTTGTCCAGGTCGAGGCCGTCGGAGTAGACGAGCCGTGCGGCATGGCGGATCTCGCAGCCCAGGCCGATCGCGAAGGTCTTGCCCGGCTCGCCCCAGCCGCCGCGGTGCCGGGTGACCGCGCGGGCTGTCCACAGGTAGCGCTGCCCGTCCGGCATGGAGGCGACCTGGACATGGATGCGGCCGGGCGCGGCGAACGCCTCGTACACGTTCCACAGCGGGCAGGTGCCGCCCGCGCGCGAGAAGTGGAACGCGGTGGCGGACTGACGCTTCGACATGTTGCCCGCGCGGTCGACCCGGACGAAGGAGAAGGGCACGCCGCGAAGCCGGGGCCGCTGCAGGGTGCTCAGGCGGTGGCAGATCGTTTCATAGCCGAGCCCGAAGTGGTCGGTCAGCCGCTCGATGTCGTAGCGGAACTCCTCCGCGGCCGCGTGGAAGCGGCGGTAGGGCAGGATCAGCGCGGCGGCAAGGTAGTTGGCGATGCCGATGCGGGCCAACGGCCAGGCGGCGGTCTCCGGGCCGAAGTCTTCCGAGGCCAGGGCGGACACCTCGTCCGCGTACTCGAGCAGCGCGAGCTGGGTGGCCATCCGGAACGCCTGCTGGCCGGGACGCAGTCGGCTGGAGAGGTGGAGGACCCGGGTCTTCGGGTCGTAGTGGTGCAGGAGTTGGCCGGAGTCCGCGGCCAGGCGCACCCCGTGGCGCTCCGCCAGGCGCGCGGACAGTACGCTCACGACCTCGCCGGGGCGTACACCGATCTCGGCGGCGAACTGCTCGGCGGCGAGGTCGATGTCGTTCAGGTAGTTCTGGCGCCGGTAGAAGAACTCGCGGATCTCCTCGTGCGCTGAGCGAGGCTGTGCCGCTGTTCCGGGACCCCGGCCCTCCGCGGCTTCGGAGAGCTGCTCGGTGAGGTGCTGATTCCGCCGGCCGAGGTCCACAAGGAGCGTGGCCACGGCGGGCAGCCGCGATGCCAGGTCCGAGAGGTCCGAGGCGGAAACGCGGCCTGCCGAGACCTCGCCGGTGAGGGCGTCCCGCAGATCGGCCACAAGACGGCTGGTGTCACGTTCGGAGAAGAATCCCGGGTCGACGCCGAACGCCTCCGTGAGGCGCAGCAGCACCGGCACGGTCAACGGCCGTGAGTCGTGCTCCATCTGGTTCAGATAGCTCGGCGAGATGGCCAGGGACCGGGCGAGGTCGGCCTGGCTCATGCGCCGCTCCTCGCGCAGCCGTCGCAGCCGCGCCCCCGCGTACGTCTTGCTCACCCCTGTGCTCCTGTTCCGGTCACGTGTACTCCTGATCCGTTCGCGATCGTCGGCACTGCTCGCGATGGTAGCCACGAGAACGGGCCCAGTGGCATTAACAGAGTTGGCAAAAGCGCGGGGAAAGATGCGCAGAAGTTGGCAGCCGTCCACGCTTGTTGGCACTGAGTGCCGCTGCCAGAGTCGTACTGCGGCCCGCCGACGTTGCTCCGATTACTCACCCACGGATTCCACGGGCCGCACCCCATATTTGCAAGGCACTTCGTGCCAGGCATTGGCATGGTTCACGATTATCCGGGAGACGGTCATGGCACAGGCAGGGACGACGACGGCGACGGCCGAGGAGCTGGCGCAGCGGTGGGCGACCGAGGCCCGCTGGAAGGGGATCGAGCGCACCTATACCGCCGAGGACGTGGTCAAGCTTTCCGGCAGCGTCCGTGAGGAGCACACCCTGGCCCGGCGCGGGGCCGAGCGGCTGTGGCGCCAGCTGCACGACCGGGACTACGTGCACGCGCTGGGCGCGCTGACCGGCGGGCAGGCGGTGCAGCAGGTGAAGGCCGGGCTGCAGGCCGTCTACCTGTCGGGCTGGCAGGTGGCGGCCGATGCCAACCAGGCCGGGCACACCTACCCCGACCAGTCGCTCTACCCGGCCAACTCCGTTCCCCAGGTGGTCCGTCGGATCAACAACGCGCTGCTGCGCGCCGACCAGATCGCCACCTCCGAGGGCGACTCCTCGGTGGACTGGCTGGCCCCGATCGTGGCCGACGCGGAGGCCGGCTTCGGCGGCCCGCTGAACGCCTTCGAGCTGACCAAGGCGATGATCGAGGCAGGCGCGGCAGGTATCCACTACGAGGACCAGCTGGCCTCGGAGAAGAAGTGCGGCCACCTGGGCGGCAAGGTCCTGGTGCCGACCGCCCAGCACGTGCGCACCCTCAACGCGGCCCGCCTGGCCGCGGACATCGCCGACGTCCCCACACTGATCGTGGCCCGCACGGACGCGCTCGCCGCGAACCTGCTGACCAGCGATGTCGACGAGCGCGACGCCCGGTTCGTGACCGGCGAACGCACCGCCGAGGGCTTCTACCGCGTACAGAACGGCATGGGATCAGCGATCGCCCGCGGCCTGGCCTACGCCCCCTACGCCGACCTGCTGTGGATGGAGACCGGCACCCCCGACCTGGGCCAGGCACGGGAGTTCGCCGAGGCGATCCACGCCCAGTACCCCGACCAGATGCTGGCCTACAACTGCTCGCCGTCCTTCAACTGGAAGGCGGCCCTGGACGACGACCAGATCGCCAAGTTCCAGCGGGAGCTGGGCGCGATGGGCTACCGCTTCCAGTTCATCACGCTGGCCGGTTTCCACTCCCTCAACCACGGCATGTTCGACCTGGCCCGCGGCTACGCCGAGTCGGGCATGACCGCCTATGTCGACCTCCAGGAGCGGGAGTTCGCCTCCCAGGAGCACGGGTTCACGGCGGTCAAGCACCAACGCGAAGTCGGCACCGGCTACTTCGACCTGGTCTCCACCGCCGTCAACCCCGCCTCATCGACGACCGCCCTCGCCGGCTCCACCGAAGAAGAGCAGTTCCACTAGGCCACCGTCGGGCCCCGGCAGCGGGGCCCTATTCGACCATCGCTCCCTGAGGAGACCCGCATGTCCATCGCCGCTCCGACCAGCCGTGCTGAGGTCCTCCCGGTACCGGGACACCGGCACGACGAGATCCTCACTCCCGAGGCCCTGGATTTCGTGGGCCGTCTCGTCGACGCCTTCGCGGACCGCCGCCTCGACCTCCTCAAGGAGCGGACGCGGGTGGCGGCCAGGCTCGCCTCCGGCTCCCCGCTCGACTTCTCCATCGCCACGGCCCGCGTACGCGCGGACGACTCCTGGCAGGTGGCACCGCCGGCTCCCGGCCTGACCGACCGCCGGGTGGAGATCACCGGGCCGCCGGAGCGCAGGATCGCGGTCAACGCCCTCAACTCCGGTGCGCAGGTGTGGATGGCGGACTTCGAGGACGCCACCGCGCCCACCTGGGACAACATCATCGGCGGTCAGCTGAACCTGCTGGACGCCATCGAGCGCAGGATCGACTTCAGGACGCCGGAGGGCAAGGAGTACCGGCTCGGCGAGCAGGTCGCGACCATCGTCGTACGCCCTCGGGGCTGGCATCTGACGGAGGAGCACCTGGAGTTCGGCGGCCGCCCGACGCCCGCTTCCCTCGTCGACTTCGGCCTCTACTTCTTCCACTGTGCCCAGCGGCAGATCGACGCCGGACACGGTCCTTACTTCTATCTGCCGAAGCTGGAGAGCCGGGACGAGGCACGGCTGTGGAACGACGTGTTCATCCTCGCCCAGGACCTCCTCGGCATTCCCCGCGGCACGATCCGGGCCACCGTCCTGATCGAGACCATCACGGCGGCCGTCCAGATGGAGGAGATTCTCTACGAGCTCCGCGAGCACAGCTCCGGCCTCAACGCGGGCCGCTGGGACTATCTCTTCAGCCTCATCAAGACCTTCGGGCACCGCACCGACTTCCTCCTGCCCGACCGGGCGAAGGTCACCATGACCGCCCCCTTCATGCGCGCCTACACCGAACTCCTGGTGCGCACCTGCCACAAGCGGGGCGCGCACGCCATCGGCGGCATGTCCGCCCACGTACCCGGCAAGGACCCGGATGCCCGCCGGGCGACCCTGGCCACGGTGCGGCTCGACAAGGAACGTGAGGCCGAGGACGGCTTCGACGGCTCCTGGGTCGCCCACCCCGCGCTCGTGCCCGTCTGCCGCGAGGTGTTCGACGGGGTGCTCGGCACCCGCCCGCATCAGATCGACCGCACCCGCAACGATGTCGAGGTGACGGCGGCACAGTTGCTGTCCGTGCGCCGCGTCAGTGGGCCACCCACACCGGAAGGCGTACGCCTCAACATCGCGGTCGCCCTGCGCTACTTCGCGGCATGGCTGAACGGACGGGGGGCGGTCGCCCTGGACGGGCTGATGGAGGACGCCGCCACGGCCGAGATCGCCCGGGTGCAGATCTGGCAGTGGCTGCGCCACCGGGTCGTCGACCGCGCGACGGTCGTGGAGCTGCTGGAGGCCGAACTCGCCGCACTGGGCGCGGAGTACCCGTGGGCCCCTGTCGGAGCAGTCCGTGGCATCTTCGAACGGACCGCTCTGGCAAGGGAGTTGCCCGCCTTCTTCACCGTTGACGCCTACACCCGCCACCTCACTCACCGCCCGGAGGGACAGTCATGAGCACAGCCATCCGACGGGTCGGGGTCGTGGGCGCGGGCCAGATGGGCGCCGGGATCGCCGAGGTGTGCGCCCGCGCCGGCCTGGACACCGTGGTCTGCGAGGCCGACGCGGTGGCGGCCCGCGCCGCGCGCGAGCGAGTGGCCGTCTCACTCGAACGCGCCGTCCAACGTGGCAAGTTGGACCGCTTGAGCGCCGAGGACGCCCTGGCCCGGATGGTCTTCTCCGGCAGCCTCGATGATCTGGCGGACCGTCAGCTCGTCATCGAGGCCGTCGTCGAGGACGCCTCGGCGAAGACGGAGATCTTCGCCGCCCTGGACAAGGTCGTCGAGGCCCCGGAGGCGATCCTCGCCACCAACACCTCCTCCATCCCGGTCATGCGCCTGGGCATGGCCACCGGGCGCGCCGACCGTGTCGTCGGGCTGCACTTCTTCAACCCGGTCCCCGTTCTGCCCCTGGTCGAGGTGGTCTCCTCACTGCACACATCAGCTCAAACAGTGGCGGCGGTACGGGACTTCGCCACGCACACCCTGGGCAAGACGGTCGTCCGATCCCAGGACAGAGCGGGCTTCGTCGTCAACGCGCTCCTCGTCCCCTACCTCCTCTCTGCGATCCGGATGACGGAGTCCGGCTTCGCGACGGCCGCCGACGTGGACGCGGGCATGGAGCTGGGCTGCGCGCACCCGATGGGCCCGCTGAAACTGGCGGACCTGATCGGCCTGGACACGCTTGCCGCCATCGCGGCGTCTCTGTACGAAGAGTTCAAGGAACCCCTGTACGCACCGCCGCCGCTGCTCCAGCGGATGGTGGAGGCGGGGCTGCTCGGCCGCAAGAGCGGCCGCGGGTTCCACACCTACGACCGGGGCTGAGGGGCCCGGGTCTCCGCCGCCGGGCCGAGGGGCCTGCGGCTGCGGTGAGCGGGGCGCGGAACGGAGTGGTGATCCGTTCCGCGCCTTCCGCGTCCATGGCTACCACTGCCAGGGCGTGCCAATTTGGATGTCAGCCCTCGGGATTTCGGCGGTGGTAAAGCCGTCGTCAGCGATCGAGACTTTGACAGTTTGGGAGCTGTCGCTGCAAACCTGGCCGAGGAGACCTCCGAGGAGACCTCCGAGGAGGTCACAGAGGATGTTGTTGGTGGGGGTGGCGGCAGGAGCGACGGTGGTGGTGATTTTCGGGGGTCCTTCGGCATGGGCCGCACCTGCCGCGCCGAGAGAGGTGATGGCCAGGACGCCGGAGATGAAAGCGGCTTTGAGTGGGATGTTCATGGCATCCAGCCTCTGCCCGCCCCTATCCCTGCGACAGTGGGATGCCGCCAGTGGAGTGAAGATCCGTTCCGCGTGCCATAGGTATTCCCTATGGCGCCTGCTGAGATTTCGTCTTTGCCTCTCATTCTTTCCCGTACGTACCGTGATTCAGCTCGATCCTTCTTCTGTCGAGCGGGCAATTACGCAATCGAGAGGACCGGTGGCATGACCACGATCGAGAACGGATCGGGAACGCGAGAACTCGCGGGAAAGCGCGCCCTGGTCACGGGTGGTTCTCGCGGAATCGGCGCGGCCGTCGTGCGCCAACTCCTGGACGCGGGCGCCGAGGTGCTCACGACCGCCAGGTCGGCGACGAGCACGGTGCCGGAGGGAGCCACCTTCATGGAGGCCGACGCACGGACACGGGCCGGCTCGGAGGCGCTCGCCACGGCGGCGCAGGAGAGGCTCGGCGGGGTGGACATCGTGGTCCACAACGCGGGCGGGGCTCGACCGTACACGGGTGCTTCGGCCATTCCCGACGAGGAGTGGCAGGAGGCGCTGGACCTGAACTACCTGGCGTCGGTACGGCTTGACTCGCTGCTGGTACCGGGGATGCGGGAACGGCGTTCGGGGATGATCGTGCACGTCTCATCGGCCGCGGTCCTCACCCCCGTAGGGCCGTTCCTGCACTACACGGCGGCGAAGGCGGCGCTGGAGAACTACAGCCGGGGGCTGGCCTCGGAGTTGGCTCCGTTCGGAATCCGGGTCAACACCGTGTCTCCCGGGCGAACCGCCACCCCTGGTGGCGAAGAGACACGGGAACAGTGGGCGCACCTGAACGCGACCCCGGGCCAGGTCAACGCCAACGACACCACGCCGCTGGGGCGCGACGGCCGGCCCGACGACATCGCCCACGCGGTGCTGTTCCTGGTCTCCGACCGGACGAGCTGGCTGACCGGGAGCAATCTCATCGTGGACGGCGGCGAATTCCCCAGGGGCTGACGCCGTCAGGAAACCTGCGAGAGGAAAGCGGACTCGGACCATGTCTCCTTACGGAGGAATTCGAGCAGGGCGCTCTCCGCCGGGCCCGCCCCGGGCCGGAGCACGGCGATGACGGGCTGGGAAACGACCGGGAACACCGGGCGAACGAGGTGCTCGTGACCGTGGGGCACCGCGGAGGCCGGGACGAGTGTGACCCCAAGGCCGTGGGCGGCCCAGCGCGCGGCCGTCGCCGTCTGGGAGACGCGGGCGGCCGTGGTCGGGGTCAGATCGTTGTCCCGCAGCACGCTCAGCAGTACGCCGTCGAGCGCGCTGTCGCGGTCGAACCTCACCCACGGCTCGCCCTCCAGTTCGCGCATCTCGACCCGGTCCGCGGCGAGCTGCCGGTGCCCGGCGCCCAACACCACGACGAACTCCTCGTCGCCGAGGTGGTGGGCGTCGGCGGGGGTCCGCTCGCACGCCGCCATCAGGGCGAGGTTCAGCACGCCCCGGCGGCACAGCCGCTCCAGCTCGGCGGAGCTCGGCTCCTCGAAGACGGTGACCTCAAGGCGTGGGAAGCGGCGGCGCAGCGCGGCGAGGGCGCCCGGCAACTGCCGCGTGCCGAAGCCCATCTGCACCGCGACCACCAGCTCGCCCACCAGCTCGTCGGCACCGGCCCGCGCAGTCGCCCTCGCCCGCCGCGACGCGCTCACCGCGACCTCCGCCTCGCGCAGGAACGCGCGGCCGACCACGGTGGGCACGAGGCCGGTCGGCGTACGGGCGAACAGTTCCACGCCGAGTTCCCGCTCCAGGGCGCGGATCTGCTGGGACAGCGACGGCTGAGCGACGTGCAGCAGCTCCGCCGCCGCCGTCACCGAGCCCTCCTCGGCAACGGCAAGGGCGTACTCGTACTGACGAAGGCTCATCGGTTCCTGTCCCCTCCCTGTGGTGGACGCGGTCCATCCCGTTGAAGTCGTTGCAAAAGTCAGCAACTCACGTCGGCCGACGGAGATTCCCGTGGAAGGGGGAACAGAGCGCGGGCAGGGCACACGAGCCGGTCAGCCGGTGCCGTCGCGCGGGGTGATGCGACGGTAGGCGGCGCGGGCGTGCAGGACGCGGCCCGTCGCGGCGCCGAGGAGCGTCGCGGCCAGCAGGCAGGCCATCCATTCGGGGTCGCGGTGCCCGGCCCAGGAGATCTCTCCAGCGGGGGCGGCCGCGAAGATGTTCAGGAGGGCCCAGCACAGCAGAGCCGTTCCGGGCGCCGCGGCGAGACGGCTCCGCACCCCGAGCACGGCGGCGAGCAGCGACAGGGCAGCGAGCGCGAACCCCGTGCGATCGAGCACGCCGAGCAGGTCGAACAGGCTCACCAGGCCAAACGCGCCCGCATACGCCCCAGCCCAGATGAGGGGCGTCGGCACCGCGCACGATTGTTCCCCATGCGCCGGCGGCCGGACACATGTGTGCCCGGCCGCCGCCCCCGTGGGCAGGGATCAGCCGATCAGCAGGAGCCGCCCGCGCAGGCGTCGAGCCAGGTGTACCAGTCCTGGTCGTAGCGCGAGCCGATGTTCTGCTTCAGGTGCGTGCGGGCACTGGCCCAGTCGCCGGTGCGGTAGGAGCCGAGGACGGTGGCCACGTCGTCCGGATGCTTCTCCAGCATGTAGCGGGCGGCCAGGTAGCCCCAGCGGTAGGTGCGGGTGGTGTCGGTGTTCTCGTAGGTGGTGTCGAAGAGTTGGCTGAGGGGGTACGTCTTCTTCCCCGCCTCCTTGATCGCCTCGTCGTACCGCAGCTCGCGGTACGAGTAGGAGACGTACTCGGCGAAGCCCTCGATCCACCAGACCGTCGGGGTCGAGACCCCGGCCTCGAAGTCGCCGTACATGTTGAAGCGACCGTCGAGGTAGTGGGTGTACTCGTGGTTCAGGTTCCAGATCTGGAAGTCGGGCCGCAGCCAGTCCGCTTCGTAGGCGATGAAGCGGGGCAGGTTGCCGTCCGCCGACGGGTCGCCCTCCAGGTACATGCCGCCGTTGTTGGTGTCGATGCCGTAGATCACGCCGGCATAGGTCTGGTACTCGGCGCGGGAGTCGAAGACCACGACCTCGATCCTGGTGTTCTTGTCGTCCTTCACCGGGCCGCTGTCCTTGGCCACTTGGTGGAAGTACGCGTCCTGGCCGTTGAGGCTCTTGCAGGTGTACGAGAAGTTGCTCGCGTCCATGTCCTGGGCGGCGATGCCGATGCTGTCGCTGCACGTGTTCTTGTCCTGGAGGACTGCTGCCTTCAGGCGCTCCTGGAGGTCGCAGACGCCGTAGTACGCGCAGTTGTCCTTGTCGTATCCGTCGGCCATCTCCGCCACGCCGACCCAGAGTCGGGCCGTCCTGCCGGTCATCTCGCTGACGCCGAGCAGGTCCTTCATCAGCGGGCGTGTCTTGTCCCGCAGCCCGGCGTGCTGGACGAACCGGCCCATCTCGCGGCCCGCGTTGGCGGTGAGATAGGACTGTTCACCGCCGAGCAGGTCGAGATGGTCCTTGGCGAAGCGGTGCAGGGTGTCGATGACGCCCGGGTCGTTCTGGACGGCCTGGACGAACTCCGGCACCTGATGTCCGCGCCACAGCACCGTGTACACGTTGTTGACGGCGTTGAGCATCCACCACTTGTCGTTGTACGAGCTGTCGTAGCCCTGCAGCATCCGCTGGACGACATTCAGGTAGCGGGCGTTCTCCCCCGCGCTGTCGATGAGGGTGATCGCCTCCGCGAGGGTCTCGCCGTTGGCGTCCGTCACGTCGTCGGAGTGTTCGGAGGCGAAGAACGCGTCGAGGCCGCCCTGGATCGCGGACTTCAGCTCGGGCCCGTACTCGCCCACATCCGGCTCGTGGTACCAGTGCACGAAGTAGCCGGCCCGCAGGAACAGCACGATCTGCGGCATGCCGGTGGTGCCGTCGCCGGGGTATGCGGCGGAGCCGTTGCGCAGCGCGTTGGCGACGGTGACCATCTGCGCCTCGCGGAACGCGCCGCCCGCGTCCGCGCCGGTGAGGCTGAACAGGGTGTTGATGCAGTCGGTCGTGGACGACGTGATCTGCCGGACCAGCGCGTCCCCGGTCTGGGCGAAGTCGCCCGGCGAACACGCCGGCTTGGCCTTCCCCTTCTTCTTGGCCGCCAGCATCGAGGGCCGCTTGTGCGAGGGGTCTTTCGCCGGGGTGTCGTAGTCCTGCCGCAGCGCGTCCTGGGAGGCGGACAGCGGTGCACGGTCGTCGACCGCGAGCCGCCCGTCCCGCACATGCTCGGCCTCCGCCGCCGCGACGGCAGGCTGCGGTCCGGTTCCCTTGCCGGCCGGCTCCGCATGGGCCGTCCCGCCGCCGAGGGGGCCGGCGCCGATGCCAAGCGCGAGGGCCAGGGCTCCGGCTCCGGCCGCTCGGACGACGCGTGCACGTAACGAGCTTCTTCGATCGTTCCGGCTCATTGCGGTTCTCCTGTGGGGGTTTCGTTGCCTGTCGCGGGCACATTTGTCGTGAGCACGCCCGCGCGGTAGGCAGTACCATTTCACACATCACATGACGCCGGAAGCCTCGCGGAGCGGACGATTTCCAGCGGTGGCGCGTCGGCGAACTGGCCGAGGTGCGCGGACTATTGGGGCAGACCCGGCTGCCGACTCAGGCCGGCAAGTCGCGGATCGCCGAGCTCGTCGAGTACGTGGCCGATCGCCAGCTGCTGATCACCCTGGACACCTGCGAACACCTCGTCGACGCCTGCGCGTTGCTACTGGCGGACCGGCCGCCGGGCTGTCGAGCTGCACGATGTGCGCAAGGCCGCCGCCACCGGGCGGCCCTGATCTCCGGTGGCGTGGACGCGCCGTTCGACCTGCTCGACCAGCAGCGCGCGCTGGGCAATCCGCTGGTCGGGCCCCAGTGAACGCCCGCCGCCCGCACGGTCAGTGACAGTGCGTCAGGCAGAACGGACGCCGAGATGGCGCAGGGCCGATGCCACCGCCCCGGCGCCGCACATGCCGTGCGCTCCGGGGCCGGGTGGGGTGGCCGCCGAGCACAGGAACACCCCGGGCAGGCCGGTGGCGTACGGGTCGAGTGCGGGGCGCGGGCCGAGGAGGAGCTGCGGGACGGTCCTGGCCCCGGTGATGACGTCGCCGCCGCGGAAGTTGGGGTTGGCGGCGGCGAAATCGGCGGGCCGGGTGACCTGGCGGCCCACGATGCGTTCGCGTACCCCGGGGGCGAAGCGCTCCAGCTGATGGAGGATCGCCTCGGTGGCGTCTCCGTCGTAGCCGTACGGGACATGGGCGTACGTCCACACGGGGTGGACGTCACCGGCCGATCTCGACGGGTCGGCCAGGTACTGCTGGCCGACCAGGACGAAAGGGCGCCCGGGCATCCGGCCACGGGTCACTTCCCGCTCCGTGTGCGCCACTTCGGCGAGCGGGCCGCCGAGGTGCACGGTGACGGCGCGGCGTGCGTGCTCGTTCGTCCACGGCACGCCGCCCTCGACGGCCAGATCGAGCTTGAAGGCGCCGGGTCCGCGGCGGAAGCGCTCGTAGGCCGTCCGCACGCGGGTCGGCAGCAACTCGCCGTAGAGGGCGGCGACTTGGGCCGGGTCGAGGTCGAGGAGGGTCACGTCGGCGGGCGGGATCTGTGCGCGGTCCGTGACCCGCACGCCGGTCTCGATCGTGCCGCCGTGCGCCCGCAGCACACGCTCCATGCTGCGGGCGATGGACTGCGAACCGCCTTCGGCGACGACCCATCCGGCCGCGTGGCCGGCGGCGAGGATGCCGAGCGGGATCGCGGAGGTGAAGGGACGGGACAGCGGGCGGAAGTTGTGGGCCGCGACACCGGCCCACAGGGCCTGCGCCTGAGGGGTTCTGAAGAGGCGTGCGAGGGCGGTCACGGGCAGGGCGGTCGGCAGGCCGAAGCGCGCGAGCAGCAGCGGATGCGTCGGGACGCGCAGCAGGGGGCCCAACACGTCCGGGGCGAGCGCGTCCCAGTCGCGCACCGAAGGCGCGAGAAGCGCCCGGTAGCGGTCGCCGTCCGCGCCGAGCATGCGGCTGGTCTCCTCCAGGGAGCGCAGCAGCACGCCGGCCGTGTCGTCGTCCAGCGGGTGGACGCAGTCGATGTCGGCCGAGCGCCAGCGCAGCCCGTGCTGTTCGAGGCCCAGCGCGCGCAGCGCCGGTGAGGCGACGGCCGTGGGGTGGATGGCCGAGCAGTGGTCGTGCAGCAGTCCGGGCACGATGGCCTCGTGGCTGCGGGTGCCGCCGCCGACCTCGTGGGCGGCTTCGAGGAGTGTGACGTCAAGCCCTGCCTTGGCGAGGAGCGCCGCGGCGGCGAGCCCGTTCGGCCCGCCGCCGATCACGACGGCGGAGGTCATGACCCGGTGTCCGGCACGGGCCGCAACGGATGCAGCGACTCCACGTCGTGGACGGGGTAGTCAGGACCGTCGGTCGGCCAGGGCTGGCGGGTCAGCATGTCCCGCACCTTGACGTGGCCCCGCTCGAGGAGGCCAAGGGCTGCGTCGTGGATCTCATAGTCCTGAGTCTGCCGGTGAATGGGCTGGCCTTCCAGGCAGATCACCCGGACCTCGCCGGGTGCGAAGCCACAGCGGGCCTGGACGGCACGCAGCAGTTGGTCGTCGTGGAGGTGGCCCTCGCCGAAGTTCCAGCCGATCGCGAAGCCTGCGACGATCTCTCCGTCGATCACCACGGCGTCGTCCTGGCCGTCGGTGAGGCGGGCGATGAGTCCGTTGTGGGCGCGCCCGTGGGAGTGCATGGCCCTCCAGCCCTCCACCTTGGCGGCCATGAGCAGGGCGGTGTCGGCGTCGTAGAGATCCGCCAGCTGGTTGGACGCGAGCCGGGTCGCGGTGGTCAGGCCCGCCTCCAGGCGCTGCGCGGCGTCACCCGTGAACACCCAGACGCTGGTGGCCCAGTTGCCCGCGTAGTAGCGCATCGCGGGCAGGAAGGAGACGAGGTCGGGCCGTACGTTGCCGAGGGCGGGCAGCAGCACCAGGCTCGGCAGGAGCACGGCGAGCAGCCAGGGCGAGTCCAGGTCCCGGACGGTGAGGTCGCCGTGGGCGCCGAACAGGTAGAACAGCGAGAAGATGAAGAAGATGTTCCACTCCAGCGGCACACCCATCGGGATGGTCGAGAGGATGTGGAGGTGGAAGACGGCCATGTAGAGCAGGGCCGCCCAGGTCCACCAGCCGCCGTCGCCGAAGAAGACCAGGTAGAGCGGGACGGCGTACTCGGTGACCGTGCCGACATGGGCGAGCAGGAACGACAGGCGTGAGGGGCGCAGGTCGTCCGGGTGGTCGCGGTAGAAGATCCGCTTGAGCCGGCCCGAGGGGATCAGGGGCGCGTTGCTCATCATCGTCGCCACCACGAACGGGAAGTGGTGGTTGAGCTTGGAGGTCGCGGCGCCCCACCAGAGCGCCAGCATGACGAGCTCGAAGCCGATGAACTGGTCGTTGTACGGGAAGAAGAAGAGCAGCAGTGAGAGACCGTACTGTTCCGCGCGCGCCGCGAGGAAGACGGTCTTGTCGCGCAGGCCGAGCACCGCCAGGCTCGCTATGAGCGGTACGGCGGCAAGGGGGCCGATGAGGCCGACGTGGCCGAAGTCCGCGATGCCGGTGCCGTCGCCGGGGCGGCTCAACAGCCAGCCACCCGAGGCGAGTACGGCGGCGTACAGCAGGACGTCGACGACCGTACGCCGGTCGCCGCGGGTCAGGGGCACCTTGTCCGGCCACGGGGGCAGCCGGATGGTGCCGGGCCGCAGCCAGTAGAGGATGGAGCCGATCGGCGGGTTGAAGCGGGAGGAGAGCGGGCCGGATCCGCAGCCAAGGCCGACGATCTCCCACAGGATGGTGAAGACGATCAGCTTCTGGTAGACGATCGGCTCGGACCACCAGGAGGCGACGTCACGGACGGTTCCCAGGCCGGGCGTCAGCGAGATCACGAGGGCCGCTCCGCCGACGTAGAGCACGCACTTGACCAGGTAAAACAGGAACACACCGTAGGGGCTGCCGAAGCCGTGCTCGACCCAGTGCCGGGTGAGGATCTCCAGGCGCTCACGGCGCGGCAGGGAGCGGAAGGCGCCGGCGTCGACGGGCACCAGCCGGGGTTTCAGTAAGCCCATGGGATCAGCCTCTGTGTCTCGTAGTTGCGCGGCATCGGCCTGTCGATATTGCCCACGGAGTTCTTCGGTATGTCGGGCGCCTATGGAAGAAGCAAGTGTCGTGGCGCCCCCTTTCTCCCTCTTCGCCCTATGGTCGTCGGGCAGTCAAAAGGGGGCGGTCAGTACATTCCGCTGCCATAGCCCACGCACGGCTGAAGCCGTCGAATAGCTCATGGAGTTGTATGGCCACCGGGATTCCGCCGCGTGACACTTCCGTACAGGATGTGAAAGCGGGGCGGCTGCTGCGTCGTTGGAAGTTGTGGATTGTCCCGAGTGTGCTCAGCGGCCTGGTCGCGCTGGCCCTTTCCCTCCTCTATATGGGCGGCATCCTCACGCCTGCCGACCATCTGGACCGGCTGCCCATCGCCCTGGTGAATTCGGATACGGACAATCCGCTGCCGGGTCAGCAGGAGAACCTCGGCTCCCAGGTGAGTGACGGCATCGTCTCCTCCACTCCGCGCGGCGAAGTCGACTGGCGGAGGATCAGCCGCGCACAGGCCCAGGACGAGCTGGCCTCCGGCAAGGTCTACGGGGCCCTGGAAATCCCCTCCGGCTTCACGTCCGCCGTGGGATCGCTGGCCTCCGGGAAAGCCACCGCCCGGCCGACCCTGACGACGCTGACCAATCCCGGAATGGGCAGCCTCGGCTCGTCCTTGGCCGGCCAGATCACCCAACGGGCGGCGCACCAGGCTTCCGTGGGCATCGGCAAGGAGCTGGTGTCGTCACCGGAAGTGGCCAAGGCGAGTTCCACCACGCGTGTGCTGCTCGCCGACCCGGTCGCGGTGAGCACCAAGGTCGGCCACCCGATCGGTACGCACACCGGTCTGGGCCTGAGCGCCTTCTACTACACGCTGCTGCTGGTCCTTACCGGGTTCCTCGCCGCCAACCTCATCCACAACACCGTGGACAGCTCGCTCGGTTACGCGGACAGTGAGATCGGCCCCTGGCACTCCCGGCAGCCCACCGTTCCCATCAACCGTACCCAGACGCTGCTCCTGAAGATGGTCATGACCGCGGGGCTTTCGCTCCTGACAACCATGCTTCTCATGGTCGCCACGGTCTCGATCCTGGGCATGGACGCGCCGCACCCGGCGCTGCTGTGGCTGTTCTCCTGCTGCGCAAGTCTCTCCGTCGGCCTCGGGGTTCAGGCGATCAACGCCGCTTTCGGCAGCATCGGCCAGCTCGTGGCCATGTTCGTCTTCATCGCGCTGGCTCTCCCGTCCTCCGGCGCCACCGTCCCGCTGGAAGCCACCCCGGGCTTCTATCGCTTCCTCGGCACGTTCGAGCCCATGCGCCAACTTGTCTCGGGCGTCCGGGCGATCGTCTACTTCGACGCCCGCGCGGACGCCGGCCTCACCCGGGGCTGGATCATGATCGCGGTCGGCTTCGTCGCCGCACTCGCGTTCGGCTTCGCCATGACCCGCTATTACGACCGTAAGGGCCTGCATCGGATGGTGCCGCAGCCTGGGTGACCCTCTCGCGCGGAGGGGCGGCTCTCAGCGATCGGCGTCGGGCGTCGACGCGTCCGCGGGAGCGGGCGGGCGCCGGCACCCGGTGCTTGCTCTGGATCTGCGGCAGGTGTTCCTCGGCGAGGCTGTGAAAGAGGAGTCGATCCCCGCCCGAGGTGGTGTAGTACATGTACGCGTAACGGGCGGCGTACATCAGATGGAGCGCCGCCCAGGACATGAACACGCCACCGAGCGCCACAGCGGCCCCGGCATGGCCGCGAGTTCCTCGATGACGGGCCGAAAGTCTTCGCGGCGGGCATTGTCGCGTGTGGTCTTGGCGTCCTTCGGCCACAGCACCATCCAGCCCGCCACGACGAAGGCCAGTTCCGACACGGCGATACCGGCGAGCACGCCCAGGGGGAAGGTCGCTCACCAACGCCACGACCACGCCGGCGACCGCCCCGACGACCACCGCGCTACTCAGCCGCGGCACCGCCGAACCGGGCAAGAAGGAACTCATGCCCGCGTTCCTTTTCGTCACCGGGGATGGCGGGGCACGGCTGGCCGCGGATGTCGGCGCCTACATGCAGACGCTGCTCCTGGCGTGAACCGGGTCGCCACCGAGCGGGCCGCGCTCGAGTCAACCACTGCCTTTCATGGCTAGGGGCCGCCGTTTGACCACGGCCTGGCTATGCGAACTGGCCGGGCTGGTAGTCGCCTGCGGGCTGCTGGACGATCACATTTCCTCGGTTGAAGGCGTTGATCAGCGCGATGGTCGACACCAGGGCGGCCAACTGCTCCTCGTCGTAGTGCTTGGCGGCGTTCGCCCACGCCTCATCGGTGACCCCGCCTGCCGCGTCCGCGATGCGGGTGCCCTGCTCCGCCAGCTCCAGGGCGGCACGTTCGGCGTCGGTGAAGACCTTCGCCTCGCGCCAGGCCGCGACCATGTTGAGGCGCAGCGATGTCTCACCGGCGGCGGCAGCGTCCTTGCTGTGCATGTCGGTGCAGAAACCGCAGCCGTTGATCTGGCTGGCGCGGAGCTTCACCAGCTCCTGCGTCGCGGCCGGCAGCGTGGACTCCGCGAGCACCTTGCCGGCGGCGACCAGGTGCTTCCCGAACTTGGCTGCGATCGGGCTGGTGAAGAAGTTCAGGCGGGCTTCCATGATGCGCTCCAGTGTCGTTGCGGGTGCTTACACCCTTCCGACGGAACGGCTCCGCGGAATGTGACATGGCCGCCCGATCAGCTGCCCGATCGGCCCGTCGGCGCCAGCCGCAGGGTCCTGGCCGCTGTCGTCTGTTCCCGCTCGATGCTCGGCAAGATCTCGTCCCGTGCGAGGGGGTCGGCCCGGACAGCGGCCAGGTGCGCTCGGTACGTGCTCTCGTCGGGGTGGGCCGTGACGACCACGGCGACGTTCTCCCCGGTGCGGACGGGCAGTCGGGGGAACGTGTTGGGCGCCGCCTCGGTGGTGAGGGCGGCCAGTGGCGCGGTCCCCGTCCTGTGCAGCACGGGGAGGAGTTCGTCCCGGATCAGCGCGATGCCGTCCTGGTGGCCGGGAGGGAAGGACCACACCGTGGCGGCCACGAAGCGATCCGGTGCCGGAGCACCGACCTGGGGCCGCCGGGATGGGGAGACGGCGAAGCCGCTCTCTTCCGACAGGGGACGCAGGAGGAGTACGTCGTCGGAGTCGAGCATGGTGGCGTTGGCCTGGGGGCCGTGTTTGGCCCAGACGGGGCCGTCGTAGAAGGCCGTCAGCGCGTGCTCTCGTGTCGTCATGTCCCGGAATCCGCGCAGCCAGACGAAGCGGTCCGGGTCGTCGAGGTCGCGGAACTGGCCGAGCACCCGCATCCCTGCCTCTTCCTGGGTTTCGATGAACTCCCGGTCGAACAGCTCGATGAGTTCGTCGCGCCGGCCGGGGCGCAGCGTGTACTGGCGAAGCTCGATCACGGCGGGAAGGCCGGAAGTCTCAGTGCTGGCCACGCGGCAGGCTCCTGTTCAGTTCTCTTGTACGGGGCTTCGGTGCTCCGCGGCTGACGCTACGGCGGCCGTGTGTCAGGGGCTGTCAGGGTTTCCGGGGAGAATGCGCCCATGTCTGCTGGTCGATTGCTGTCGGTGCTGCTGTTGCTGCAATCCCGCGGCCGCGTGTCCGCGCGAGGCATCGCGGACGAGCTGGGCGTGTCCGTGCGCACCGCCTACCGTGACGTGGTGCGGCTGCAGGCCGCCGGAGTCCCGGTGTACGCGGAGCCGGGCCGCGGGGGCGGCTACCAGCTGCTCGACGGCTATCGCACCCGGCTGACCGGGATGAGCCAGGGCGAGGCGCGGGCGCTGTTGTTCGCCGGACTGCCGGGCCCCGCAGCCGACTTGGGGCTGGCGGCCGAGGTGACCGCGGCGCGCCTGAAGCTGCTTGCCGCGTTGCCGGCGGGGCTGCGCGAGGAGGCGGCGCGGACCGCGGCGGTGTTCCATCTGGACGCTCCGGCCTGGTATCGGGACCCCGAACAGACGCCGCATCTCAGCGTGTTCGTCGACGCGGTGCTCACCCGGCGTGTGGTGGACGTGCGTTACCGCCGATGGCGCGCACCGCAGGAGGTGCAGCGTCGCCTGCGCCCCTACGGTCTGGTCCTCAAGTCCGGTGTCTGGTACCTCGTGGCCGCCACGGAGAGCCGGGTCGCGACCTACCGGGTCACCCAGGTCCTGGACGCGGTGCCGAGCGACGAACGGTTCGACCGGCCACCGGACTTCGACCTGGGTGCGTACTGGACCTCGTACCTGGACGACTTCCAGCAGCGCCGCTTCACCGGCACGGCCACCATTCGTCTCTCCGCGCGGGGACGCCGACATCTGCCGGACAACCTTCCCCCGGAGGTGGTCCGGGCGGTCGAATCCACCGCGACCGCCGTCGGCGACGACGGGTGGGTCGAGGCTGTCATCCCGATCGAGAGCACCGAGCACGCGTGCGGTGAGCTGCTGCGGCTCGGTGTCGACGTCGAGGTCGTCGCGCCCGCGGAACTGCGCCAGGCCATGGCTGACACGGTCGCCGTACTCGCCAGGGCGTACGGGGTCGGCTGACCCGACGGCGTCGCACAGGTCAGATCACGCGGAAGAGGCCGGCGGCGGCGTGGACGTCGGTGAGGTCCTCGATGGAGCGGAGATTGTCGCACGGCGCGTCAAGGACCGAGCCCGCTTCGGCGGCGGGCGGGGCGCCGATGGCCACGCCGAACACTCGGAAGCCCAGGAGGTGTTTGGCTTCGTTCCAGCCGCGCATCCACTCCTCGGTGACGCCGCATTCGTCGTCGGTGAGCAGCACGATGTCGCCGCGTGTGCGGGCGGCGTCGTTGAACTCCTCCCCCAGCAGCTCGGCGGCCGCCGTCAGGGGCGTCTGGTAGCTGGTGCCGCCGCCGAGGAACGCCTCCGCGAAGTCGAGGATCCGGTCGATGCCTGCGGCCCGGTCGGCCGGGAAGCGGAAGAGGGCCAGGGCGCACGCCTTGGCCCACGCCTCCCGGGTGACTCCGCCCGGCCCCTCCACGTACATGGAGTGCGAGATGTCCACGCAGGCGATGACGGCGCCCTTGCCGGTGCTCTGCTCTCCCTGGCTGTCGTAGAGCATCAGCTCCCCGGCGGCGTAACGCGCGGCGAACACAGCACGCAGCTCGGGCAGGCCGAGGTTGGCCAGTTCGGAGGGGATGACGCGGGAGAGGTCGTCGCCGAGCGTGACGCCGATCAGCTCCCCCGCCGCGTTCTCCACCTTGCGGGCGCGCTCACCGCCTGCCATCTGCCGGAAGCGGCCGATCAGTTCGGCCCACTGTGCGAGGCGGCCGGTGCGCAGCCGCTCGGCGAGCCGGGCGCGCTGGTCGAACGCGAGCCGCTCCAGCTCGCCGGGACATCTCCCAGCAGGACGCGCCGTCGAACCGGCCCGTGAGCTCCCGGGCCAGCTCGGACTTCGCCGTCCCGGGAGGGCCGAGCACCAACGAGTCGCTTCTTGGCCGTGTCCTGCGCGTCCGGTGCGTCCACGTTTCAACTCCTTGCGACGCTGCCCTGTCGGGCTCGGTCCTTGCCCGAGCAAGATAACTGCCGCTTCAGCCTCCCCCTGGGGCGGCCCGCAGCGCCGCATCGACCATGCGGAGGGTCCGCGCGGCCTGTTCCTCCGCCTGCCGCCCGCCGAGCCTGAGGGTGAAGGCCGCGCTGGTCACGGCGGTGGAGCCGTCCGGGGTCACACCGCACTCGGAGACACAGCCGAGGCTGGTTCCGCCGTGGAACCAGATGCCGTCGTCACGCCCGGCCACCGGCCGCCAGGCGATGCCCAGGCCGTAGCGGACGCCGGGCACGGGGATCAGATCGGCGGGCACGGTCTGTTTCATCGCCGCCAGCTGGGCGGGCCGCAGCAGTCGGCCGCTCATCAGGGAACGTAGGAAGACACCGTGATCGCGTGCCGTCGTGATGATGCCGCCGTCCGCTCCCCCTCCGGAGTTGAGGGTCGTGTCGGTCGGCCGCGGGTCGCCTGGGAAGTGCGTGTACGCGGTGGCCGTCGGCCCCGGCACATAGGAGGAGGTGCCCGGGGTGAGCGTGTGGCGCAGGCCGAGGGGTTCGATGATCCGCTCGTGGATCTCTTGCGCCCAGGGGTGTCCGGTGACCTGCTCGATGAGCATCCCGGCAACGGTGTAGTTGGTGTTGGAGTAACCCCAACGCCGTTCCTGCGCAGGATCGTTCGCGTCGGGCAGCCACTGCGGCGGCTTGCTCAGCGCCGCCGTCAGCTGTTCGGCGGGCGTCTGCGAGCGGAAGCGGTGGCGGTGGTAGCTCTCCGGGGTGAGGTCGCCGGCGCCCGCGGCGAAGTAGTCGTTCAGGCCGCTGGTCTGCCGCAGCAGGTTGGTGACGGTGATGCGGCGGCCGTCGTTGCCGTGGCCACGGACCGCTCCGGGCAGCCATCGGTCGACCGTGTCGGTGAGCTTCAGCCGTCCCTCGCCGATGAGTTGGAGTACGACGGTGGCGGTGAAGGTCTTGGTGTCGCTGCCGATGCGGTAGTACGCGTCCCAGGGCACGGGCCCCTTCTCCGCGAGATCCGCGACGCCCGCACGTGCGCTCGTACGGCCGTGCGAGCCCTGCACCTCGGCGAGGATGCCGGACACTCCGGTGGCCAGGATCGCGTCGACGTCCTTCTGGAGCGAAGAGGCGTCCCGGGCCGCGTGGGGCGTGCGCTGCGACGCCGTGGCGGCGGGGGCGCCCGCCACGCCCGTGAGCAGGGCGGCCGCGGCGGCCGTCAGACCGGTACGCCTGCTGACGATCGGGGTGTTCGCGCTCACCGCTCCCCCTCGTTCTTATCTGCCTTTCCAGCCTTGTCCTCCGCCTTGCCCGTCGGGCGGGGGCAGGTGAAGTCGGCGGCGGGGAGCTTCCCGTCGCGCAGATAGTCGTTGACGGTCCGGTCGGCGCACGCGACGGGCGTGAGGCCGTCGTTGCCGCGTCCGTAGACGCCGTGCGAACGGATGTCGGCCGTCAGCAGACGCGAGCCGGTGAGCTTGCGGTGCAGGGCGACGGCGCCGTCGTAGGGAACGTTGTTGTCGTATCGGGCCTGGAGCATCAGGACGGGCACGGCATTGTCGATCTTCGTGCCGGGTTCGCGCGGCTCAGCTCCCCAGAACGCGCACGGGGCGATCATTCCGTTGACGTACGGACCGAAGACCGGCTGTGTGGCGCGGCTGCGCTGCATGTTCTTCCAGTACGTCTCCGGGTTCTTCGGCCAGCCGCCCGCGGGCCAGCCCCCGTCGCCGCACATGAAGATCGCGCCGCCGACCATGCTGCTCTCCAGCTCGGGCGAGGCGAGCAGTTCCAGGAGCGAGGCGAGCGCGGGCCCCGGCTTGTCGAGCTCGCCCGCGGCGGCCTTCTTCAAGTCACCGACGACACTGGCCAGTTGGGGGTCGTTCTCCTCGTGCTGGACGAGCTGCTTGAACACGATGCGCAGCAACGGAGCGTTGAGCCGTTGGCCGTCGACCGCGATGGGGTGCCGCTCGGCCCGCTCGATCAACTTCCCTGCATCCGACCGCACCTGACCGTCCAGAGCTGCCTCCGCGGGCGCGCCCGACCGCTGGAACAACTCGTACTGCGTGGCCGCCGGATCGGTCGAGGAGTCCAGGACGAACCGGTCGGCCCGGCGCGGGAAGAGCTGCGTGTAGACGGCGCCCAGGTCGGCGCCGTACGAGATGCCGTAGTACGAGAGCGTGCGCTCGCCGAGTGCCGCGCGGATGGCGTCCATGTCGCGGGCGACGTTGCGGGTCGAGGCATGCGGCAGCAACTGGGCGTTGTCGCCGTGCTCCTGGCAGCGGCGTGCGGTGTCGCGCGCGGAGCGCACCGCTGCCTCGAAATCCTTGCGCGGGGTGGTGGTCTCCGGGGGCGGCGTCGGGCGCGGGGTCCTGCCGCAGGTGACGGGGGTGCTCTCGCCGAGGAAGCGCGGGTCGAAGCCGATCAGGTCGTATCGGTCCGCCACGTCCTTCAGCGCGGGGCGCAGGGCGAGGGTGTTCGCCAGGCCCGTCCCGCCGGGGCCGCCGGGGTTCGAGAGCAGGATGCCGCGCCGCTCGCCCGGCGACTTCGCCTTGATGCGGGAGATCGCGATCTGGATCGTACGACCGCCGGGGTCGGCGTAGTCGAGCGGGACAGTCACCTTCGCACACTGCGCGCCCGCCTCGTTCAAGGCCTTCTGGTCGGCGGAGCAGCGGCCCCAACTGAGCTTCTGGCGGGGCTGTTCGGAGGAACCGGGGAGGGTGGCGGCGGCAACTCCGCCGACGAGTAGTCCGGCCAGGGCCAGGCCTGCGGTGACTGCTGGGGCGACGCGCATCGTGCTCCTTGGATCGACTGGATCGACTGAATCGGCTGAATCGGCTGAATCGGCTGAAGAAATCGATCACCACGCTAGGAATGCGCGCCGCCTCGGACCATCGGGCTACCGGGCCGAACTCCCTTGGGGACAGCCCCAGTACGCACGCTCCGGATCCCCCCCCCCGGATCACTCCGGGCGCAGGCTCAGGACGAGGTCGCGCGGCAGGCCATGGGTGTCGTGAAGGTAGTGGAGGTCCTCCTCGCCCAGCGGGCCGCGGAACCGGGGCCGGGACAGCACCTGCCGGCCACGCTCCAGGAGCCGGCGGAAGCGGCGCTCCTCCTCGAGCAGCACCCGGCGCACGTCGTCGGCGTCCACGTCCTGACGGAAGTGGTCAAGGGTGTGCAGGACGAGTTCGTCCGGCAGGTCTCCGAGGCCACGCGAGGGGTCGTCCCGCCACAGCACGGTGAGTACTCGGCGTACCAGTCGGCGCAGCACATAGCCGCGGCCGGTGTTGGCCGGGCACACCCCGTCGCCGATCACCACCATGGCCGAGCGCAGGTGGTCGCAGACCAGCCGCAGCGACGGTTCGTCCAGCCGCCACAGGGTCGGCACGAGACGCCGCCAGGGGTCGAACAGGTCGCACTCGAACACCGACATCCGCCCCTGCAGCACAGTGGCCAGCCGTTCCAGGCCGAGCCCGGTGTCGATGTTGCGCTGCGGGAGGGGGACGAGCGAACCGTCGATGAGCCGGCGATGACGCATCATCACGTGGTTCCAGAGTTCCACCCAGCGGTCGTCGCCCGTCGGCGTCGACTCGGGCGGGGTGGTGCCGGTCCAGATGAAGATCTCCGAGTCGGGGCCGCACGGGCCGGTCGGTCCGTTGGACCACCAGTTGTCCTCGACGGTGAGCTCCACCGGCACCCCGCGCTCCTGCCACAGCTCCAAGGAGGCGGTGTCCAAGCCAACTTGGCCGTCGCCGCGGAAGACGGTGACGTGCAGCAGACCGGGATCGATGCCGAATCCCTCGGTGAGCAGCCCGTAGCCCCAGTCGAGGCTCATGGGACCCTCGTAGTCGCCCAGGGACCAGGTGCCGAGCATCTCGAAGACCGTCAGATGGGTGGAGTCGCCGACCTCGTCCAGGTCCGTGGTGCGCAGACAGCGCTGCACATTGACCAGCCGCCTGCCCAGCGGATGCGGGCGCCCCTCCAGGTACGGGGTGAGGGGATGCATGCCCGAGGTGGTGAACAGGACCGGGTCGCCGGTCGGTGGCAGCAGTGTCGAGCCGGTGATCCGGCGGTGACCGCGGTCCTCGAAGTACTCGACGAACGTACGGACGACGTGTTCGGTGTTCATGGGGTGGCTCCTTCGCGTGCACAGCGGGGAGGCACCGGAGGACGGTCCGCGGAGCGGCACGGGGCGGGAACGCCACGGAACCACCGGCAGACCGTTTCCGGTCGCCGGTGGAGAGGGGGAAATACGTCAGGCGGCGGCAACCGGCGAGCTGGTCGCTCGCGCGGTCGCGGTGGTGCTTGGGCCGGTGACGTTCATACGGCCGACGGTAACGCGCCCGGATCCCGGGGTCACCCGAATTTCCGACCTGAGGACGGACGACGCGGTCAGCTCGACTTCGCGGCGAGTTCGGCGAGGAACTGCGGCATTCGGCCGGCACCGAAGTCGTAGAACCGTGCCCACCGCGGCTCGACCGCGATACGCGCCATCTGGTCGTACATAGCCCGGCAGTTCCGCTCGAACTCGGCCGCGTACTCGGCGTCGAAGTTCTTCCGCGCGGCCGCGAGGTACTCCGGAACCACCCCGTCGACGACGGTGAGGTGCACGACGCCGCGCACCGACAGTGTCCTGGCCGAGCCAGGGGTGTCGCCGGCGTCGATGGTCAGGGCGACCTCGGGGCGGGCGGACAGCGCTCTTACCTTGGGCGCCGTGGCCGCGGTGGACATGACGATCTCGTCGCCGGTCCAGAAGATCCCGATCGGGATGACGCGTGGCAGCCCGTCGAGTCCGTTGTATGCCAGCCGCGCCATTGACGCCTGGCTCAACAACTCGTGGGCGTCGGCCAGCTCCTGTGCGATCTGCTCGGGGTCCATGACTCGCCGTCCTCCACTGTCGCGCGGCCGCGCGTGGCCGCTGTGTCCCTGGGACGGAGACGCCGCTTCGTTCTCGACATCCGCGGCCGAATCGCCGTCTACTTTGCGCCAAGGCCTCAGACCGCATCGCGGTACGCCGATGGCGAGCAGCCCAGGGCGCGGCGGAAGCGCGTGGAGAAGTAGAGGGGGTCGTTGTAGCCGACCTGCCGGGCTACGTCGCGCACCGGCAGGGACGAAAGGCGCAGCAGTCGGCACGCCACGTCCATGCGGCGCTCTTCGACGTGCGCCATGACGCTCGTACCGAACTGGGCGGTGAACAGGCGGGAGAGGCGGGACTCCGAGAGGCCGGCGACGCGCGCGAGGGAACGGACGGTGTGCGGGGCGGCCAGGCAGGTGCTCAGGTGCTCAAGGACGGCCAGCAGGCGTGGGTCCATCCGCTCACCGCGGGGATTCTGCGTGTCGCACCACAGCAACGCCTCCTCCACCGCGTTGACGCCGAAGAGCGCGGCGTTCGCCAGCGCGCTGTTGCTCAGGGACACGGCTCGGGTCAGCGCGGCCGCGACGCGGTCGGCGAGCGGGTCGGGCAGCAGCACACGTCCCACGCCGGGCGCCACCTGCGGCCAGTCGAGCAGGGCGAGCCACTCGGGCTGCGGTTGGACATGGGCCCAGAGCAGGAGCCAGTCCCCGGCCGCGGCATCGGTGCCGTAGTCGTGGGGGGTGCCGGGCGCGATCGCGACGAAGGATCTGCCGTCGGCGTGTACGTCGGCCGCTCCCGCGTTCCTGATCCTGCCCCGCCCCCGGCAGGTGAAGAGGAGCAGCCAGTCGTCCGTGCCGGCGTGCCGCACGGTCCGGTAGTCGCGGCCGGCCGCGAGTCGGCGCGCGACGACCCGGTTCTCGGACGTGGCGACGACCTGCGGACGCGTCCGCGCGCCACGCCCCGCGGCAGCATCTTCCATGTGAAGTCCTCGAAGTCCGATTCCCGGCCACGGGGCCGGTGAACACGATGGAGAACATGACACTCGATACAGCACCGGCGTCGCAACGGGCCGAGCGCTACGCCGCCGACGGCATGGTCCAGGTCGACGGCCTCCTCGACTCCAGCGAGGTCGAGACGATCCGCGCGGCGTTCATGGATCAGGTCGTACGGGACCGGCGCCGCCTGGGCGCGCGGGACGGCCTCGCCGATGACGACATCCTGGCCCGCTTCCCCCGCTTCATGCAGCCGCACCGGCACCCGGACCTGGAGGTCGGGTCGATCGCCCGCCGGCTGATGACCGACCCCCGCGTCCTGGACATCGTCACCGAACTCATCGGCCCGGCCTTCGGCGCGCAGTCGATGTTCTACTTCAAGCCGCCCTCCGCACGCGGCCAGGCGCTGCACCAGGACAACTACTTCCTCCGGGCCCACCCGGAGACATGCATCGCCGCCTGGATCGCGATCGACGACTGCGACGCGGCGAACGGTGCGCTGTCCGTGGTCCCCGGCTCGCACACCATGGACGTGGTGTGCCCCGAGACGGCCGACGACCAGGAGTCGTTCACCACCGGTCTGGTGCGTCCTCCGGCAGGCATGCCGGCCGTGCAGACGGTGATGGGCGCGGGCGATGTCCTGTTCTTCCACGGCAGCTTGGTGCACGGCTCGCTGCCCAACACGACGGAGGACCGCTTCCGCATGTCGCTGATCTTCCACTACGTACCGCAGACCTCGGTGGAGATCGCCCAGTGGTACCTGCCGTTGGTCGCGCCGGACGGGTCCGACGTCACCGTGCCCGCGGCGGCGGGCGGCGGCCCGTGCGGCGACGGCTGGTCGGGGGCGGCGCACTGAGCTGCTGCCACGCCCTTGTCGGGCCGCTCGGACCCGCCGGTGGGCCGAGCGGCATCGGTCGCCCGAGGTGCGCTGTTTGCGCCCTCGTTCTTTACTGAGCCCCATCTGTTGCCAACCGCCGTACGGCGAAGTCCAGGGGGCCATGCATGGGTGATGTGAGCACCCCCGAGGCCGCCGAGCCCACTCGCCCGCCGACACCTTGCGCACCACGCTGCTCAGCCGCGGCTATCTGCGCCTGCTGCTGCTCTGTGTGGTGGTGGCCGCTGCCCGCGCTGCTCCTCGCCGGGCTGATCCTCGCGCCCATCGTGCTCGCCACCACCGGATCCACCGCGGCGATCTCCACGATCCTCGGCGGCCCGGTCGTGGCCTCAGTGATGGTCGTCGAGGCCGCCGGGCTCGGCAGCACCCAGCTGGTCATCCTGTTGCTGCCCTGCCTGCTCGCCAGCGCGACGGGCGCACTCGTCTTCACCGGCTTCGGCAAATGGACCGGCCTCTCGGTCGGCGGCCTGCAGCTCCCCCAACTGCCGCCCGACGTCAACCCGGACGCGGGCGACTTCCTGTGGGGCGTCCCCGCCGCAGTCCTGATCGCCGCGATCGGCATCGCCTGCTCCGGACTCCCCGGACTCGGTACGACACCGGGCCTGGCCCTCGGTCTCGCGGCCGCCGCCGGCATCACCGGACTGCCGCTCACCAGCGCCATCCTCGCGGTCCTGCTGCTCGGCGACGACGCGTACAACCAGATGCCGCTGATCGTGACCGCCTCGGTCGCCGCCTTCATCACCGCTCAGCTGCTGCGGCGCCGTGACTCCGCGGAACCTGACTGACCTCAGGGCGTGCGCGAGGTGTTCAGCTCGGCCTACGACGTCCGCGCGCTGCTCGACGGGGGGCAGCGGGGTTGGCGGCCGCCCGCCCCCTCGGGGATCTCCTGCTCGGCCCAGATCGTCTTGCCCTGCCGGGTGTAGCGGCAGCCCCACCGCGTGGTGAGCTGGGCGACCAGGTACAGGCCACGGCCGCCCTCGTCGGTGAGCAGGGCGCGGCGCATGCGCGGCTGGGTGGCGCTCGGGTCGGAGACCTCGCAGATCAGGCTGCCCGCGCGGATCAGGCGTACCTCGACCGGGCCACCGGCGTAAGTGATGGCGTTGGTGACCAGTTCGCTCAGCACGAGTTCGGTGGTGAAGGCAAGGTCCGTGAGGCCCCAGACCTCCAGTTGCCGGGCTGTGGCCCCGCGTACGTCGGCGACGGCGGCCGGGTCGGCGGCCACCGGCCAGACCACCTGGTCCTCGGGCGGCAGCGCATGGGTGCGGGCGAGCAGCAGGGTGATGTCGTCGGTCAGGTGGTGGGAGGGGCGTGCGGAGACGATGTCCAGGCCGAGTTCCCGCAGCGGGGTGTCGAAGACGCCCGGCCCCGACAGACGGCGGGTCAGCTCGGCCATGCCTTCGTCGAGATCGCGCTCGCGGCTCTCGATCAGACCGTCGGTGTAGAGGGCGATGATGCTCTCCGGCTCCACATCGACCTCGGCCACTTCGAAGGGCAGGCCACCCACGCCCAAGGGCGGACCGGGATTCACGGGCACGAAGGTGACGGTCCCGTCCTGCGCCGCCACGGCGGGCGGAGGGTGCCCGGCGGAGGCCACACTGCACCGCCGGGACACCGGGTCGTAGACGGCGTACAGGCAGGTGGCGCCGATCGGGTCGGGCCGCGGGCGGGTGCGTTCCGCCGCGTCATCGGACTGCTCGGGTTCGTCGGTCTCCACGCGGAGTTGGGAGACCAGATCGTCGAGGTGCTCAAGGAGCTCGTCCGGTTCGAGATCGAGGTCGGCGAGGGTGCGGACCGCGGTGTGCAGACGCCCCATCGTGGCCGTGGCCCCGAGGCCGTGGCCGACGACGTCGCCCGCGACCAGGGCGACACGGGCGGACGACAGCGGGATCACGTCGAACCAGTCGCCGCCGACACCGGTGCCCGTGTCCGCCGGCAGATACGCACCCGCGGTGGTCACGGCGACGGTCTCGGCCTGCGACGGCGGCAGCAGGCTGCGTTGCAGGCCCACGGACGCGCGGTGTTCGCGGGTGTAGCGGCGGGCGTTGTCCAGGGCCAGGGCGGCATGTCCGGCGATCTCCCGCAGCAGCTCCAAGTCGGCTGCCTCGTACGACGGTTCGCCTGCCTCGCGGTGGACGGCCACGCGTCCGAGCACGCTGCCCCGCGCGCTCAGCGGGACGGTCATCGAGGTGAGCAGATCGTCGGGGTTCGCCGGATCGTCGGGACTGGCCTGGACGACACTGTCGCGGGGCGCCTCGGCCGATGTCCGCCCGGCCACGGCGGTCCGCCGCAGCGGCATGCTGCCGTCCGGGGCGGGGGCCGGCTCCTCACCGGTGAACACGGCCTCCGCGATCTCCACCACGGCGAGGTCGGCCAAGGCGGGCACCAGTGCAGCGGCCAGGTCCTCGGCCGTACCGGCCACCGACAGCGAGGCACCGACGGCCGCGGTCGCGCGGTGCAGTACGGCCAGGCGCTCGCCTGCGCGGCGCAGCTCGGTGACATCCGTGAACAGCGCGGTCACGCCGAACACCTGCCCGTCGGCATCCTGCAGCCGGAACGCCGAGATGGCCATCACCGCGCCGCCCCCGGGGTCCTCGCTGGTCCGGACCGTCTCCTCCACCCGGACGAGCGGAAGCCCCGTCCGCAGCACCTCCCGCAACCGCTGTTCAACGGCCGCGGCATCCTTGGCCTGCAGGAAGTCCCCAAGGCGACGGCCGCGCAGTTCCGTCGGGAGACCCGTGTACGGGAGCAGATGGGTGTTCGTCCTGACCAGCCGCAGCTCCTCGTCGAAGACGGCGAGGCCAAGACGGTCCTGCAGGAACAGCTCCCTGGTGAACGCCTGGTCCTGCCGCCACCGGTCCGCGGTCCTCGCGGGGGCGGCGAGCACGAAGTACCGGGCGGGATCCGCAGGAGCCCCGTCGCTCACGGAGGCGTCCATGAGCGGCAGGACCTGGAACTCGACCTTCAGCTCCCCGCCTTCGCCGGTACGCACCACGGCCTCGCCGGACCAGGCTCCTGACCGCAGCTCAGCCGGTGGTGGTCCCGGCCCGGCGCCGGGGTCCTTGAGCAGCTCACGGAGGCGGCGCCCGCAGACCTTGTCGGCGGGCAGGGAGAACAGTTCCTCCGCCGCCGGCGTCCACCCGATGATCTGGCCCTTCGCGTCGAGCAGCGCCCCGGCGGCCCCATCGGCGAACGGCAGCCCGGGGTGCACCGGAGCGAAGGGCAGGATCTCTTCGTCCACCTCGTGCTCTGCCTCCCTCAGGGGCCGGGTTCCACTCCATCATCCCTCCGCTGGCCGCGCCCGCCAGTCCTCACCGTCTTCGCAGGTCGGCAATGGGGGGGTTACCCCTACCCCGAGCGGGCTGCCAGCAGGATCGTCCCGGGCGGCCGCCGCCGGAAATGCTGGGTCCGGCATATGCCGGAAGTTTTCCGACGATTCCGTGGGAGTTGGCCCGTGCGTGAGCAGACATGGCAGAGGTTTGGTCCTTCCGAGCGGCAGCGGGGTGGCCGGCGCAGAGCCGCGCGGGCCGCGGCCGCGGTGGCCGTCGGCGCCATGACGGTGGGTGTCCTCGCGTCTCCGGCGGCGTCCGCCGCCGCCAGGCAGGACGAGGTGCAGCAGGGTCTGAACGCGCTGGTCCGCTCCGACGGCGTACCGGCCGCCCTGGCGAGCGTCAAGGACGACCGCGAGGGCCACAGCCGTACGTACACCGCGGGGGTCGGCGACCTGGCCACGGGCTCGAAGGTGCCCAGGGACGGTCAGGTGCGGATCGGCAGCAACACCAAGACGTTCACCGCGGTGGTCGTGCTGCAACTGGTCGGCGAAGGGAGGATCGGCCTCGACGCCCCGGTCGACACCTATCTGCCGGGCCTCGTCCGCGGGGAGGGCATCGACGGACGCCACATCACCGTCCGTCAGCTCCTGCAGCACACCAGCGGACTGCCCAACTACGTCAAGTACCTCGCCGGCGAACCCCGGTACTACGCGCCCCACGAGCTCCTCGACCTCGCCCTCCAGCACAAGGCGGACTTCGCTCCCGGGGCGAAATGGAAGTACAGCAACACGAATTACGTGCTGGCCGGCCTGATCGTCGAAAAGGTCACCGGCCACTCCGTCGCCGAAGAGATCGACCGGCGCGTCATCGAACGCATCGGGCTGCGCCACACCTACTTCCCCGCCCCCGGCGACGCGACCATCCGCGAACCCCACCCCAAGGGCTACGACCGGGATTCCGCAGGCGCCCCGCTGGACGTCACGGAATTCGACCCGTCCTGGGGCTGGGCGGCAGGCCAGATGATCTCCACCAACTCCGACCTCAACCGCTTCTTCACCGCGCTCCTGGCCGGCCGCCTCCTCCCGGCGGCCCAGCTCGCCGAGATGCGCACCACCGTCCCCGCCGAATACTTCGGCCCGGGAGCCCGCTACGGACTCGGCCTCGTGAGCCGGCCCTTGTCGTGTGGCGGCGTCTATTGGGGCCACGGCGGCAGCACCACGGGCTACGAGACCCGGGGCGGCGCCACGGGCGACGGCCGCGCCGCCAACGTCGCGGTGACCGTCCAGCCGCCCGACAAGGCAGTCATGAAGCATGTCGATGGCGTCGTGGACACGGCCCTCTGCCGCTGATTCCCCACCGCCTGGGGACCGGCCGATGTGCCGAACCAGTTGCTCGGGAACCCCTGGGTTCGGAACCACTGCATTCAAGCCACTTAGGTTAGGCTAACCTTCATCGCGTGAAAGCTGGTGAGCAAAAAGTCGGTTCCGCACGTTCGCGTGGGCGTGAACGTGGGCATGAGCTGGCCGCCGAAGATGTGACCGTGGCGTACGACGGTGTTGACGTCGTGCACGATGCCGCCGTCTCCCTCAGGCCCGGTGAAGTGACCGCGCTCGCGGGGCCCAACGGCAGCGGCAAGTCGACGCTGCTGCGTGCGTTGGCGCGGCTGCAGAGTGCCCGGACGGGAACACTGACGTTCGACGGTGGCACCGACGGGCTCGCCCTCACCTCCCGGCAGTTCGCGCGGCACGTCGCTCTGCTGACCCAGGCGCGGCCCACACCCAGCGGGCTGACCGTGCGGGACGTCGTCGAGTTCGGGCGGTATCCCTACCGGGGCCGGTGGGGCCGGGCCGATCCCGAAGGGCCCGACGCGGTGGACCGGGCGCTGCGCATGACGGGCGTCGAGGACCTCGCCGGGCGCGGTGCCGACCAGCTCTCCGGAGGGCAGCTCCAGCGCGTCTGGCTCGCGAGCTGTCTCGCCCAGGAGACCGGCGTGCTGCTTCTGGACGAGCCCACGACGTATCTCGATCTGCGCTATCAGGTCGAACTCCTCGATCTCATACGCGACTTGGCGGACGACCACGCGATCGCCGTCGGTGTCGTCCTGCACGACCTCGACCAGGCGGCGGCCGTCGCCGACCGGATCGCCCTGCTCCACGCGGGGCGGATCATCGCCGACGGCGCCCCCGAGGACGTACTGACGCCGGAACGCCTCACCGACACGTACGGCATCCGCATCGATGTCGACACCGACCCGCTGACCGGTCGCCTGCGCACCCGCGCCATCGGCCGCCACCACACTCGCACCGAAAGGCTCCGCACCACCTCATGAGACGACTCATCAGAACCGCGGCCGTCGTCACCGCCGCCGCCCTCTCCCTGGCCGCCTGCGGAACGACCGAGCCCGCGTCCGACGGCGCGGACAAGGCCACCGACCAGATCAAACTCACCGACGCGACCGGCGCGAAGGTGACGCTCGACGGCCCCGCGAAGAAGGTCGTGGGCACCGAGTGGAACGTCGTCGAGAGCCTCGTCTCCCTCGGCGTCGACCCCGTCGGCGTCTCCGACGTCAAGGGCTACAAGACGTGGGACTCCGTCGTCCCCCTCAAGAACACCCCCAAGAACACCCCCAAGGACATCGGCACCCGCGGCGAGCCGAGCATGGAGACGATCGCCTCGCTCAAGCCGGACCTCATCCTCGCCACGACCGACCTGCCTGCCTCCGCGGTGAAGCAGCTGAAGAAGGTCGGCCCCGTCCTCACGGTGCGCCCCGCCGACGCGTCCGACCCGATCGGGCAGATGACGGAGAACCTCGACCTCATCGCCAAGGCAACGGGCAAGGAGAAGCAGGCGGCCGCTCTCAACAAGCAGTTCGAGGCCAAGATCGCCGCCGGCAAGAAGAAGCTCGACAAGGCCGGTCTCGCCGGGACGAAGATCGCCTTCGCCGACGGCTACGTCGCCTCCAACCAGGTCTCGATCCGCCCCTACACCGACGGCTCCCTCATCGGTGACGTCAACAAGCGGCTCGGCCTGAAGAACGCCTGGAAGATGAAGGGCGACAAGGACTACGGGCTCGCCACCACCGACGTCGAAGGCCTCACCGGCCTCGGCGACGACGTCCAGTTCGCCTACATCGGGGGCGAGAGCAGCGGCGACCGTGACCCGTTCGCCAAGGACCTCGCCAAGAACGCCGTCTGGAAGTCGCTGCCGTTCGTGAAGGCCGGTGACGTCCACCAACTGCCCGACGGCATCTGGATGTTCGGCGGACCCGAGTCGATGGGCGCGTACATCGACGCCCTCACCGACGCCCTGACGAAGTAGCGCCATGGCCGTCACCGCACCGACCACCGCGACCCGCACGTCGGCGGCGTCCAGGACGGGCGCGGCCGCGGTGACGGCCGGACTGCTGCTCCTGGTCGCCGTCCTCGCCGTCGTCGACATCACGCAGGGCACGGCCGACGTCGCCGCGCAGGAGATAGTCAAGGCGCTCACCGGCCGCGCCGACGCGGGCGACTCCTCCGTCGTCATCGCCTCGCGCCTGCCCCGGATGGCCGCCGGTCTCCTCGTCGGCGTCTGCCTGGGCATGGCGGGCGCCGCACTGCAGGCCGTGAGCCGCAACGTGCTCGCCGCACCGGACACCCTCGCGGTGAACGCCGGTTCCTACCTGGGGCTCGGCCTGCTCGCCGTCACCGGTACGTCGCTGCCGCTGCTCGCCTCCTCCGGGGTCGCGTTCGTCGGCGGGCTCGCGGCCGCGGCGGTCGTGCTCAGCCTTTCCGGGCTCGGCACCGGCACGGTGCGCCTCGTCCTCGCCGGAAGCGCCCTCGCCCTCGGCCTCGGCTCCATCACCGAAGGGCTGCTCCTGCTGTTCCCCGAGGAGACCGACGGCCTCTACCAGTGGAACCAGGGCAGCATCGGGCAGAACGGCTTCAGCGGCGTACTGCAGATGGCGCCCATCGCCGTAGTGAGCCTCGTCGGTCTTCTGCTGCTCGCCCGCCGCGTCGACGCTCTCGCTCTGGGGGACGACGCCGCCCGCGGGCTCGGCGTACCCGTCCGCTCCACCCGCGTCACGGTGGTGGTGCTCGCGGCGCTGCTCTCCGCCGCGTCGGTGACGCTCGCCGGGCCGATCGGGTTCGTGGGGCTCTGCGCACCGGCGCTGGTGCGGCCGCTCGGCCGCAGGTTCAAGGGCTTTGTGCGGGCGCGCGGGACCATACCGGTCGCCGGTCTGGTCGGCGCAGGCCTCGTCCTCGGTTCGGACGTGCTCCTGCGGTCCCTCATCACCGCCGAGACCGCGGTCGCGGTGCCCACGGGAGTCGTCACCAGCCTGGTGGGAGCCGTGTTCCTCATGGTGATGGCCGTGCGGGTGCGGGACACCGGAGCCGCCGGCGCGATGGACCGGCTGCGCATCCCGAGCCGGACCGCCTTTCTCATCACCCTGGTGGTGCTTGTCGCCGTACTCGTCGGCCTGACCATCGCCTCCGTGCTCCTCGGCGACGCGAAGCTGCTCCTTGGGGACGTGGTCAACTGGGCCCGGGGCCGGGCGGGTCAGACCGTCACCTTCGTGCTCGACACAAGGGTTCCGCGGGTGCTCGCCGCGCTCTCCGCGGGCGCGGCGCTCGCCCTGTCGGGGACGCTCGTGCAGGCGGTGACGCGTAATCCGCTGGCCGAGCCCGGCATTCTCGGTGTGTCGGGCGGGGCCGCACTCGGCGCCGTACTGCTCGTCACCACCGTGCCGCTCGCCGGGTCGTGGGGCATCGCGGGAGCGGCGTTCACCGGCGCCCTGCTCGCCTCCGCCGTCGTCTTCGGCCTGGCCGCCCGGGGCGGATTCCAGCAGAACCGTCTCGTCCTCGTCGGCGTGGCCGTGTCCACCGGGACGACGGCGCTCATCAGCCTGCTCATCGTCCTCACCGACCCGTTCAACGCGACCAAGGCGCTCACCTGGCTTTCGGGTTCGACCTACGGGCGGAGCCTGACCGACATTGCGCCGCTCGCCGTCGTGCTCGCCGTCGGTGTGGCCGTGGCGTTCGCGCGGCGTACGGAACTCGACCTCGTCTCCCTCGACGACGACACCCCGCGGCTCCTCGGGCTGCAACTGGCCGGCGGACGCTTCGGGTTCCTCCTGCTGAGCGTGCTCCTGAGCGCGACCGCCGTCGCCGCCGCGGGCACCATCGGCTTCGTCGGGCTCGTGGCACCGCATGCGGCACGCGCGCTCGTGGGACGCCGGCATGTGCGGGTGCTTCCGGTGGCCATGATCCTCGGGGCGGCTCTCGTCGGCGTCGCGGATCTGTTGGGGCGCACACTGATCGCGCCCGCTCAGCTGGGCGCGGGACTCATGACGGCGGTGGTCGGGACGCCGTACTTCATGCATCTGCTCTTCCGCAGCAGAGCCTGATGTCGGCGGCGATCGGCAGGTGGTCGCTGCCGGTGGCGGGCAGCGTCCTCACGTGGGTGACGGTCGCCGCCCGGGTCAGGACGTGGTCGATCCGGGACACGGGGAAGGCCGTGGGCCAGCTGAAGGCGAAGTCCCGCCCCACCGGGTCCATCCGCGAGGTGACCGGGCCCAACCCCCGGTCGTCCACCGTGCTGTTGAGGTCACCCAGCAGGATCACCCGGTCGAGGCGCTCGGCCGCCAGGGCCGCGGCAAGGAGCCCGGCGCTCTCGTCCCGCCGCCCGGAACCGAAGCCGCTCCAGCCGACCCGGACCGAGGGCAAGTGGGCGACGTACACCGCGACATCACCCTGTGGCACCCGCATCCTCGCCCGCACCGCGCGTTGCCAGCCATCGCCGATCCCCTTCGGCTTGATGTCGAGCGGCCGGACGTCCGACAGCGGGTACTTCGACCACAGGCCGACCGTGCCTTCGACCGCACGGTAGGGGTACGTCGGTGCCAGCGCCCTCTCGTAGACCGGCAGGGCGGACGGTGTCAGCTCCTCCAGGGCGACGAGTTCCGGTTCTGCCTCGATCAGGGCACGTGCGGTGCCCGCCGGGTCGGCATTCACGTCGCTGACGTTGTGCTGGACCGCCGTGATGTCGTGGGCGCCGCGGTCCTCCGGCAGCAGCGGCCCGCCGAACAGGCTCCCCCAGACGGTGACGGGAAGCAGCAGCGCGACCAGCGCGGTGGCCGAGCGGCGCAGCAGCGCAAGCACGAACAGCAGCGGAACGGCGAGGCCGAGCCAGGGAAGAAACGTCTCCAGCAGGCTGCCGACGCGGCCGACGGAGTTGGGCACGGCGGAAGGGAACGCCAGCAGCCCGGCGGTGAGCACGGCCAGGCCAGCGAGCACCCGGCCACGCTTCCAGGGCGACCGGCCTGCCGCGTCCGTGCCCCAACGCGGCCACTCGATGCGCCGCAGCCACTTCGGACCATCTTTGCGCCCTGCCCGCGACGCCGCATCGCTCTCCACCCGCTGCATGCCTGCAACGACGCACCACCCTGTGATCAGGTTCCGGACCGGCCGCGCAGGGCCGTGGCCTGGAGCAGACGCACGGCTTCCTCCGCCCGCTCGTGGGGCACGAAGAGGTGATCGTGGTGGAAACCGGCTACGACATTGCAGCTCAGGTCGGCCCGGGCGAGTTCGCCGGCGATGGCGGCGGTGAGGCCGACGGCCTCCAGGGCGGAGTGGATGCGCAGGGTGATCCAGCCCGCGACATAGTCGTACGGGAGCCCGGCCCTGTCCGCGTCCTCCTGCCGCAGCACGAGCGTCAGCCCCTCCTCTTCCAGGACCGTGACCACCGGGTCGACGCCCGCGGGAACCGTGCGGCCCGGGCCGACGGTGAAGACGTAGCGTCCCGGGTTGAGTTGGGGCCGCATGCCGCTCAGCAGCTTCGCGAGGTCGGTTTCTCCAGACATGTCGGCATGTTAGCGGGAGCGCACTGAACCGCTAGGCGGTGCTCGCCGAGCCCGAACCCCCGCGCAGTGCCTTCACCAGGCCGGTGACAAGGTTCGCCCGCTCGGCCATGGCGTCGATCACCAGGTACTCGTGGTCGGCGTGCGCACCGCCCCCGACCGCGCCGAGGCCGTCGAGTGTCGGCACGCCCAGCGCGGCGGTGAAGTTGCCGTCGCTGCCGCCACCGACCGCCACGCCCTCGATACCGGGAAGCAACTGCCGTGCCAGGGCGATGAGTTCGGTCGACGCCGACTCGGGCATCGGGGGCCGGCCGACGGCTCCCTGAACCGCGATCTCCGCCTCGTCGAGATGCGGGACCAGCGACGCGAAGGCGGACTCGATCCGTTCCTTCTCCTCGTCCGACTCGACACGGACGTCGACGACGACGGTCGCCTCCGCGGGCACGACGTTGTCCAGCGTTCCCGCCGCCGCGACGGTCGGGGTGACGGTCGTGCCGATCTCGGGGCGGCCAAGCGCCGCGATGTGCAGCACCTGATGCGCCGCTTCGACTAGGGCGTTGACCCCGGCCGCCGGCTCGAGGCCGGCGTGCGACGCGCGGCCCGTGACGGAGACCTGGAAGGTGCCGCAGCCCTTGCGACCGGTCTTCAGGGCCCCGCCGTCAGCGGCGCCCTCGAAGACGAGGACCGCGCCGCAGGCAAGGGCTCGCTCCTCGATGAGGGCGCGGGAGGAACGGGAGCCGACCTCTTCGTCGGCGGTCACCAGAATCTCGACGCCCGACCGGTCATCGAGCGCCGCCAGACCATGAATGGCCTGCACGAGACCGCCGAGCATGTCAAAGACCCCGGGGCCGGTCGCCTTGCCGTCCTCGACCTTGAACGGACGGCGTGCGAGGGTGCCGAGCGGAAACACCGTGTCGTGGTGACCGAGGATCAGCACGCGCGGATCGCCACCACCCGACCAGTGAACATGCGGCCCGGCTTCGCTCTCGACGAGGACGGCCTGCCCGCCGATGCGGTTCTCGATGACGGCGGCGACGGCTTTGGCCGATGCCGTCAAGGCGTCCCGATCGCGCGACGGAGACTCGATTTCGACGAGTGTCCTGAGGTCATCGATCATCGCGTCGGCATTCACATCGGCGCTCTTGTACATCGTCACGTCACAAGGGTACGCGGCACGGTGAGAACCCCTGCGAACCAAAAAAGGGCAAGGAGAGCACTCGCTCCTTGCCACTCTCAACTTATAGCGCCCCATGGGGCTTGCGGCAAGGCCCCGGTCGTGCCGCAGAATCTCCGGCCTGAGCAGGATTCTGCGGGAATGGGAAATGGGAGTACGAATGCGCGTGTTGTTGGCGGCCTATGATTCGCGCGGAGGCGTCGAACCGCTGGTGGGGCTCGCGGTGCGGTTGCGGGAACTCGGCGCGGAAGTGCGGGTGTGCGCGCCGCCGGACGAGGAGTTCACGCAGCGCCTCGCCGGGGTCGGCGTGGAGGTGGTGCCTACCGGCAAGTCGGTGCGCGCATTGGCCACCGGCAAGACGCGGCCGACGGCGGCAGGCGTTCCCCGGCGCGCGGCCGAGCTGGTCGTCGCGTTCCATGACAACGTCACCGCCGCGGCCGAGGGGTGCGATGTGCTGGTGGCCACCGGCATCGTGCCTGCCGTGGCCGGTGTGAAGTCGGCCGCCGAGAAACTGGGCATCCCTTACGTGTACGCCAGCCACCAGCCCGTCACCCTGCCGTCGCCGCACCACCCGCCGCTCGCGCGGCCGGGCCATCCGCTCCCAGCGGATGTGACCGACAACCAGGCGCTGTGGGACCAGGAAGCCCTGGACGCTCAGGCGGTGTTCGGCGAAGCGGTCAACACGCACCGGGCGTCGGTCGGCCTGCCGCTGGTGGACAACGTCCGCGACCATGTCTTCACCGACCGCCCGTGGCTTGCCACGGACCCGGTCCTGGCGCCGTGGCCGCAGCCGGCGGACCTCGAAGTCGTACAGACCGGCGCCTGGGTCCTGCCGGACGAACGGCCGCTGCCCGCCGACCTGGTGGCGTTCCTGGACGCCGGTGCACCGCCGGTGTACGTCGGCTTCGGCAGCATTCCCATGCGCGATCCGGAGGACGTCGCCCGGGCGGCCGTCGAGGCGATCCGTGCGCAGGGCCGCCGCGCGGTCGTCGGGAGCGGCTGGGCCGGTCTCTCCCTGATCGACGACGCCGACGACTGCTTCGTCGTCGGTGAGGTCAACCATCAAGCGCTGTTCCGCCGGGTGGCGGCCGTCGTCCACCACGGCGGCGCGGGCACCACGACGACGGCCACCTGGGCCGGTACGCCTCAGGTCGTGGTGCCCCAGTTCGGGGATCAGCCGTACTTCGCGGGCCGGGTGGCCGAGTTGGGCATCGGTGCGGCGCACGACGGTCCGACGCCGACCTTCGAGTCCCTGTCCACCGCGCTCAAGACGGCCCTGACTCCCGAGACCGGCGCACGGGCGACTGCCGTGGCCGGCATGTTCCGCACCGACGGGGCGACGGTCGCCGCGAAACTCCTGATCGGCATCATCAGCCAGGAGAGGCGGCCGGATTCCGTGTGATGATGCGTGGCGCTGCTCCGGATGTTCTACAGCGGTAGTTGACGCATACCGCCAGAGTTCACGCACATCTTCCGCCGTGGGTTGACGTGCGGTCCGGCCCGCTTCCCTACCTTCTTGTCTGCGGCCGACGCGCCGCCGCCCACGGTTGACCGCCGTGGGCGACCTCAGACAGGGGGAACCAGAGTGCGTACACGTACACGCATCGTTCCGTTCGTTTTCGCCGCCGTCATGTTGGGTGGCGGGACGGCTGCCGCGGCGACCGCTTCGGGGGGCGGCGTCGCCCCGCAGGACGTGCAGGCCCAGTCCTGCTACGGCAGTGCGAAGGGCTACACGGCCGTCGGCAACGGCGTCGACCGGGCGTACTGGCCCGACTCCGGGTGGAAGTACACCACCAGCAACTGCGCGGACATCAACGTCAAGACCAACTACACCCGCACGGTCCGCGCCTGCTGGAAGGACATTCCCTGCAGCGGCTGGGTGACCGCGCCCAAGGGCCAGTGGACCGTGGTCAAGAACAACGTCCCGAACGGGTGGGGCTTCTACCTGGAGTTCAAGGGCGGCAACAACTCGACGGGGAAGGCCGCCTTCTGAGATTCTCCGAGGTCTTCTGAGGTCTTGTGAGACCTACGGCGGTCCGGGGCCCGGTCGAGTCGGGTCGGGTCCCGTTCCGCCGTTCCGCCGTGTCGGCATGTCGCCCAGGCCTTCCGGTCAGGTCTGCCGGACCGGGTCGTACACATCCGCGTGCAGACCGAACGTCCAGGCCACGCCCTCCTTCGCCGTACGCGTCGTGGGTGGGACGCGCAGCCAGTAGGTGCGGCTCGTGCCGTCCGGTTCCGGCGTGGAGTTGATCACCTCGACCATCACGACGTCCTCGTCGCCGACCAGTTGGATGCGCCACAGCACGCCCGTCTCGTCGCGGTGCACGGGCTCCGCGCCCGACTCGGTCAGGTACCGGTCGTAGCCGTAGTGCTCCAGCATCACGCGGCGCAGTTCCGCGTTCTCCTCGGCGCGGATGCGCGCGGGGGTCAGCGCGGAGAGTTCGTCCAGGAACTCGCCCGGCACCGGCATGCCGCGCCAGGCGTGCAGGGCGAAGCCGTCAGGGAAGGCGAGCGCGGGGCCGTCGGCGCGGTCCAGGCTGCCTGCCTCGTCGCGGTGCAGTTCCGTGGGGCGCTCGCAGAGGATCGCCTCGCGCTCGAAGGGCCACCACCAGCCCGCGGAGCGGGCCACCGCAGCGAGTCCGTCCAGGGGGCTGCCCTCGGAGGTGTCGAAGGCGCACAGCCACGCCGCCTCGTGCTGGCCGAGCACCGCGTCAAGCAGGACGAGGCGGATGGACACCTCGTCGTTGCCGCTGCCGTCCGCCAGTTCGTCCACCACGCCGGTGCGGATCCGGGAGGTGAGCGCCTGGGTGGTGTCCCAGAGGCGGGCGCCGGTCGCGTTCCAGCGTTCGCCCCAGCCGGACGGGCCCAACTGACCGTGCAGACGGTCGCGTTCGGCCGCCCATGGGTTGCTGCGGATCGTGTCGCGCACGCTGCGGCCCAGGGTGTCCCGCTCCGCCGTGACGAGCCGCACGGCCTCGCGGGGTGAAGCGGCCCACCGGATGCGCTCGGGTTCGGGGAGCCCGGCCCTGCGGTAGGCCAGGCGCACCCCGGCCTCGGCCGCCGGGCGGTCCGCGGGACCGGTGGCCGCCGTCACCTGCCGCCAGTGCCCGACATCCGGCTGCTGCAGGGGTGTCCGCTCAGCGGTCGTCATGTCGTCCGTCTCCTTCATGTCGTGCCTGCCCGTCCCGGTTCCTGGTCGCGTTCCGTCGGCGCGGGGTTCAGTCGGCCACCAGGCGTACGGAACCGGGTACGTACTCGCGCTGGCGGACCACTCGGTACCAGCCCTTCGGCAGCGGGATCGCCGCATGCTCCTCGTGGACCACGCGCCCTCCGTCGGGCAGATGGAGCAGCATCGGGCCGAACGGGCCCGATGCGCGGAGGAGTTGTCCCGGTCCCACCACGGCGTGCGCGTGTCCCGTCACCTCGCCGAGGGCAAGCACGAGCCGGCCGCGCGCGTCCCTCGGCTCCTGCGGCACGTCCGCGATGTGCGGCGGCAGCGCCGACTCCGCGACGGGCACGATCAGCACGTCTCCCTGCCGGTACATGGGTCTTCCCCTCCCCGCGGCGCACGGTGCACCGCCCATGACATCCGACCGTACGGCGAGGGTCTGACAACGGCCGTCGAGCGGCGGCCTGGCAGCGCCGTCGCGGGCCCTGCGGCGTGCGTTGTCAGTGGGGCTTGGTAGAAATTCAGCACATCGGCCGATCGGTGCGAGCGCACGATCGCCACAGTTGAGCGCCGGCATCGGCGCGTCAGGACTCGGGAGCGGGCGGACATGACCATCGGTAACCATCTGGCGGAGCTGCACGGTCTGCCCGCGCATGACTTCCCGCAGGCCGACGAGAGGTCCACGGACGGTCTTCCGGCGGCCGATTCAGTGGCCTGGCGGATCTCCGTCGACTCGTACGAGAGCGAGGAGGAGTGGGACGACGCCTTCGCCCGGTTCGCCGGGACCATCGACCTCTCGCAGGTGCGGGCGATCATCGTGGGCGCGTGGAGCGACGCGTACGACAGCGGGCCCGAGCCGGTGCTCGAAGCCCTGATCGGTGCGCGCGAGAAGCTGACCGCCCTGCGGGCCGTGTTCCTGGGCGACATGGTGATGGAGGAGTGCGAGATCTCCTGGATCAACCAAGGCAATGTCAGCCCGCTCCTCGACGCGTTTCCCGAGCTGCGGGAGTTCGGTGTGCGCGGCGGCACCGGCCTCACGTTTCCGGCGGTGCGGCACGAGCGTCTCCAGACGCTCGTCGTCGAGACGGGCGGTCTGCCCGCCGAAGCCGTGCGCGGCATCGCCGCGAGCGATCTGCCCGCTCTCGAACAACTCGACCTGTGGCTCGGCACGTCCGACTACGGCGGCGACGCGTCGCTCACTGACCTGGAGCCCTTCTTCGCGGGCACCCGGCTGTCGAGCCTGCGCCATCTCGCCCTGCGCAACAGCGAGATCCAGGACGAGATCGCCACCGCCATGGCGTCCGCACCGGTGGTGGCCCGGCTCGAGGTCCTCGACCTGTCCATGGGCGTGCTGACGGACGACGGCGCCACGGCAATCCTGGCCGGACAGCCGCTCACCCACCTGAAGAAGCTCGACCTGCACCACAACTACCTGAGCGCCGCCGTGCGCACGCGGCTGCGCGACTCTCTGGTCCCGGCGGGCGTCGAGGTCGACCTCGGCGCGGACGACGCCGATGAGGACACGGAGGACGACGGCACGGTCTGGCGCTACGTGGCCGTGGGCGAGTAGCGGACTTCGGGAAGTGGGGGAACGCCATGGGGTATCCGACGGCTCATCTGTTGCAGTTTGACGGGCTGCCGGTTTTCACCTTCCCGTTCGAGGGTGATGCCGCGGAGGACGAGCTGCCGCCGCCGGAGGCGGTCGCCTGGCGGTTCGACAGCTACGCGGGCGAGGAGGTGTTCGCGCGGCAGTGGCGGCGCTTCTTGGCTGCCGTGCCCTTGGAGAAGGTGCGTGCGCTGGTCATCGGCCCCTGGTGGGACGAGTACGACGAGGTGGGCATCGCTCCGGTCGTCGAGCTGCTCTGTGCCGAGCGGAACGGGCTCGCGGGGCTGCGGGCGCTGTTCCTCGCCGATGTGCTGTCCGAGGAATCGGAGATCTCCTGGATCAAGCTGGGGGATCTGACGCCGCTTCTGAAGGCGTTCCCCCGCCTGGAGACGCTCGGGGCGCGCGGCGGCGAGGCTCTGGTCCTGGAGCCGGTGCGTCATAACTTCCTGCGCAGTCTGCGGTTCGAGTCCGGCGGCCTGCCCGCCGCACCCGTCCGGGCGCTCGGCGCCTGCGAGTTCCCGGCGCTGGAGCACCTGGAGCTGTGGCTGGGCACGGACTGGTACGGGGGCGATGCCTCCGTGGCGGATGTCGCCCCGCTGCTCTCGCCGGGCGGCCGACTGCCCGCGCTGCGTCATCTCGGCCTCCAGAACAGTGACATCCAGGACGAGATCGCGGCGGCGGTCGCCGGGGCGCCCGTGGTGCCGCAGCTCAAGTCCCTGACCCTGTCCATGGGGGCGTTGAGCGACGAGGGCGGAGCCGCGCTGCTCGACGGGCAGCCGCTCACGCATCTGCGGGACCTCGATCTGCACCACCACTTCCTCTCCGAGCCGATGGCGGCGCGCGTCCTGGACGCGTTGGAGCCGCACGGAGTGCGGGTGGATCTCCATCGCGCGCGCCCCCGACTGCGATCGGGGGCCCGCTATGTCGCCGTCGGGGAGTAGTCGAGGGCCGGGCCCCGGCCTGCGGTTCGCGGTCGTCGGCAATCCCGAGAACCGCCGGGTGGAGCTGTTCGTCTCGGCCGTCCGGCAGGCCGCGCTCCCCGCGCCGCGGATCGTGCCGTGGCACGACGTCCTGCGGGACGGCGGTGCCGACTTCGCCGCGGACGAGATCGTGCGCCTCGACTCCCCCGGTGAGAACGCCGACGTCGACCGGGCGCTGCGCGGCATGGACGACCCCACGCGCGTGGAGGGCAGCGCACGTTGGTACGAGCGGTTCACCGCGGCCGTGCGGTCGCTGCACGGCGGGGTGTGGCTCGATGACCCCGGCGAGCTCTCCGTGCTCTTCGACAAGCGGCGCTGCCATGACGTGCTCGCCCGCGCGGGAGTGCCCGTTCCTGCCTCGCCCACGTCCGGCGCGACGGTGACGGTGCGCGGCTGGGACGACGTTCGCGGCCTGATGCGTGAGCACCGCATGCCGAGGACCTTCGTCAAGCTCGCCCACGGATCGTCCGCGTCCGGGGTGCTGGCCGTCGAGACGGCGGGCCCCGGCCGCGTCCAGGCCACCACGTCCGTCGAGCTCGCGGACGGCCGGCTGCACAACTCTCTTCAGGTGCGCCGCTATCGGGACGAGCGGGAGATCGCCGCGATCGTCGACGGACTCGCGCCCGACGGCCTGCACATCGAGCGCTGGCTGCCGAAGGCGTCGCTGGACGGGCGGGTGGCCGATCTGCGGATCGTGGTCGTCGGCGGCAGGGCCACGCACGCCGTCGTACGCACCAGCCGCTCGCCTCTGACGAACCTTCATCTGGGCGGCGCACGCGGCGAGTTGGCCGCAGCGATCGAGGCCTCGGGCGGTCGCTGGGCCGAGGCTCTGGAGATCTGTGAGCGCGCGGCCGCCTGTTTCCCCGGCACGCTCTGCGTCGGTGTCGACCTGCTGCCGGCCATCGGCTGGCGGCGGTTCGCCGTCGGCGAGGTCAACGCCTTCGGAGATCTGCTGCCACGCCTGACGGGTCTGCCGGGCAGCGGGGCCGAGGGGCTTGACACGTATGCGGCGCAGGTCGCCGCCGTACGGCAGGGTAGGTCGGCCCCCTCCCAGCCACCGGCGCCACCCAGCGGGCCCGAACGGCGCGACACACCTGCCGCGCACGTCACCGCCGTACAGCACAGTACGTCGACCCCCTCCCAGCCACCGGCGCCACCCAGCGGGCCCGAACGGCGCCACACACCTGCCGCGCACGTCACCGCCGTACAGCACAGTACGTCCGTCGCCTCGCAGCCACCGGAGCCTTTTGCGCCCCCGCAGCCACCGCAGTCGCGGCAGTCACCGCAACCACCGGACGATCCAGGACCAGGCGCGCGCCCGGCCCCGCACCACCCCGCATCGCCGAACCACCCCGCAAGGAACCACCATGCAAGCGCCTGACATCTCCGACGTGCCGGCCACCGCCGGCGGACACCCGGCAGCCGCCGCGGACGCCTCACTCGACATGAACGAGGTCGTCGGCCGCGACGACCTTCTCCTCGTCACGCTCGACACCCTCCGCCACGACGTGGCCGTGGAGCTCGCCGCTGCGGGCCGCATCCCGAATCTGGCCCGCCATCTGCCCGGCGGCGCCTGGGAGAAGCGGCACGCTCCGGGCAGTTTCACCTATGCATCGCATCAGGCGATGTTCGCCGGGTTCCTGCCCACGCCCGCCGCGCCGGGCCCGCATCCGCGGCTGTTCGCCGCGCGCTTCGCGGGCAGTGAGACGACCGCCGGGCGCACCTTCGTCTTCGACACCCCCGACCTGGTGTCCGGCCTCGCGGACGCCGGCTACCGCACGGTGTGCATCGGCGGCGTCGGCTTCTTCAACAAGCAGGGCGCGTTGGGCAACGTACTGCCCGGCCTCTTCCAGGAGAGCCACTGGGAGCCGGAGTTCGGCGTGGCCTCGCCGACGTCCTTCGAGGCGCAGGTGGCGTGCGCCGAGAAGGTGGTCGCCGAACTCCCCCACGACCAGCGCCTGTTCCTCTTCCTCAACGCGGCCGCGCTGCACCAGCCCAACTGGTTCCATCTGCCCGGCGCCACCCGCGAGACGGGCGACAGCCGCGCCACGCACGCAGCCGCTCTGGAGTACATCGACCGTCACATCGGGCCGCTGTTCGCCGCGCTGAGCTCGCGCCGCCGCTGCTTCGCCATCGTCTGCTCCGACCACGGCACGACGTACGGCGACGACGGCTACACCGGCCACCGCCTGGGACACGAGGCCGTGTGGACGGTGCCGTACGCCCACTTCTTCCTGGAGCCGTCCGCATGAGCACCCCGCGCCCACGCCCACGCCCGTACCAGAGTTACGTCTACGCCTACCCGCACAAGACCGCGTACCGCCCGCTCGCCGACCGCCCCGAGCTGCGCACCCTGTGGGAGGGGGAGCCCAAGGACGCGCTCTCCCTCTATCTGCACATACCGTTCTGCGAGGTCCGCTGCGGTTTCTGCAATCTGTTCACCCGCATCGGCGCCCCGGGCGAACTGACCACCCGCTACCTCGACGCCCTCGACCGGCAGGCGACCGCCGTGCGGGACGCGCTCGACGAGCGGGACGGGGCGGCGACGCCCCTGCGGTTCGCCAACGCGGCGTTCGGCGGCGGCACCCCCACCTATCTCGATGCCGCCGAGCTGGAGCGGCTCTGCGACATCGCCGAACGGCGCATGGGTGCCGATCTGCGCGCGATACCCCTGTCCGTCGAGGCGTCCCCGGCGACCGCGACCGCCGACCGGCTCGCGGTCCTCGCCGAGCGGGGTGCGACCAGGCTCAGCCTGGGCGTGCAGAGTTTCGTCGACGCCGAAGCCCGTGCGGCCGTGCGGCCCCAGCGCCGCGCGGACGTCGAGGCGGCGCTCGGGCGGATCCGCGACGCCCGCATCCCGGTGCTCAACATCGACCTCATCTACGGGATCGAAGGCCAGACCGAGGACAGCTGGCGCACTTCGCTTGACGCCGCGCTCGCCTGGCGGCCCGAGGAGCTCTACCTCTACCCGCTGTACGTACGGCCGCTGACGGGTCTGGGCAAGCACGGGGCGGCGCAGGGCGGCACGGCACTCACCGACGGCGAGTGGGACGAGCAGCGGCTGCGGCTGTACCGGCAGGGCCGCGACCACCTCATCGCCGAGGGCTATGTCCAGGTGTCGATGCGGATGTTCCGCCGCGCGGACGCGCCGCCGCAGGGTGCGGACAACTACGCGTGCCAGACCGACGGCATGATCGGCCTTGGCTGCGGGGCCCGTTCGTACACCTCGACGCTGCACTACTCCTTCGACTACGCGGTCGACCTGCGCGAGATCCGCACGATCATCGACGACTACACCGCCACGGAGGACTTCACCCGTGCCGTGCACGGCCGCCGGGTCGACGGGGCTGAGGCCCGCCGCCGTCATCTGCTCCAGTCGCTGCTGCAGGCCGACGGTATGCAACTGGCGGATTACCGCAAGCGGTTCGGCACCGACCCGGGCGAGGACTTCCCCGCCGAGCTCGCCGGCTTCGCCGAGTGCGGCTGGATGGAGCGGGACGCCGATGTGCTGCGTCTGACCCCGGAGGGCCTTGCACACTCCGACGCGATCGGCCCCGATCTCTTCTCCCCCGAGGTGCGCGCCGCGATGGCCGCGTACGAACTGAAGTGAGCGGAGCGAGCATGGACCTGACGATCCTGTACCGCGGCCCGCTGGCGTCGTGCGACTACGACTGCCCGTACTGCCCGTTCGCCAAGCGGCGTGACAGCCCCGGCCAGTTGCGGGCCGACCGGGCGGCCCTTGAGCGGTTCGCGGGGTGGGCCGGGCGGCAGACCGATGACCGTCTCTCCGTCCTCTTCACGCCGTGGGGCGAGGGCCTGGTCCGATCCTGGTACCGGCGCGCCTTGGTCGAGCTCTCCCACCAACACCACATCGACCGGGTTGCCATCCAGACCAATCTCAGCTGCCGTACGGACTGGCTTGCCGAGGCCGATCCGGACACGGTCGCACTGTGGTGCACGTATCACCCGGGGCAGACGCCTTACGACCGCTTCCTCGCCAAGACGCGTCAACTCGCCGAGCGGGGTGTGCGGTTCAGCGTCGGCGTCGTCGGCATGGCCGAGCACCTCGACGACGCCCGGCGGCTGCGCGCGGCGTTGCCGGGTGAGGTCTATCTATGGGTGAACGCCGCCGAGGGCCACACCTACACCGACGCCGAAGCCGAGCAGTGGACGGCCCTCGACCCCCTGTTCCCCTACAGCCGCCACCCGCACCGCTCGGCCGGGCTGCCGTGCCGTACGGGCGAGTCGGTCGTCTCGGTCGACGGCGACGGCACGGTCCGCCGCTGCCACTTCGTCCGCAGCGAGCTGGGCAATCTCTACGACGGTTCCTACCGCCGCGCCCTGGAGCCACGCGCCTGCCCGCTCGCCGTGTGCGACTGCCACATCGGCTACGTCCACTTGGAGACGCTGCCGCTGTACGACGTCTTCGCGGGCGGGGTACTGGAGCGCATCCCCGCGGCCGGGGCCCGTGCCTGACCGGTGTGTCAGCGCGGCACGGTCTGGGTGACGCGCCACAAGCGGCGCGGCAGCTCGCCTTCCTCGAAGGCGTGGACATCGTCCAGCGTCCAGCCGTCGGCGAGTTCGTCGACCAGGCCGCGGTCGAAAAAGTGCACGGCGAAGCCGCCGTGCTCGTAGATGTCGTCGCCGTGTGCGACACCGGTTCCGTAGTGGGCGTCGCCGGTGTGCCGCACGGTGTAGACGAAGGTGCCGCCGGGCCGCAGCACGCGGCGGACTTCGCCGACCGCCTTCTGGATCTCCTCGGTCGACAGGGCCATGCACAGCAGCATGTGCGCGAAGACCCCGTCGACGGAGGCGTCGGGCAACGGCAGCGGCTCGCGCACGTCGTGGACGGCGGTGGTCACCCGCTGGTCGACGCCCTGGTCACGGGCGGCGGTCCGCAGTTGCTCCAATCCGGCGGGACTGAAGTCGGTGGCCCGAACGGCGAAGCCCTCGCGGGCGAAGTACAGGGCGTCCCGGCCGTGCCCGGCGCCCAGCTCAAGGACATCGCGTACGCCACCCGCCAGGAACACCTCGGCGGCGTGCACGGCGGGGGCGGAGGGCCGCTCGCCGTACATGCCGGGGTGCGCGGTGTAGGTCTCCTGCCAGTGGACCCGCTGCGCCTGCGCGAGATCCCGCTCGTCATCTGCCACGTCATCGGCCTTTCCTCGGTGCTGAGGCGAGCGTAGGTGGAGAGCGGCGCAGATCAGGCGATTCGGCCACCCCAGTGTCCGCGGTGGATGACGTCGTCCGTGTCGCGCCGGGCACACCGAACTCGGCGCGGAACGGCCGCAGGCCTTGTAGGCCAGCGGCACCACGACCAGCGGCGCATCCTGCATGGTCGGTGTCTGCTCGACCCACGCGGGGACGAACGGCCAGAAGCGCGCACGGTCGGCGGGATCGGTCAGGGCCAGCGGCTTGCCTCTCCTGAACGCGGCTGGCCCGTTGTCGCCGTCACCGCCTCCCTCAGCAGCTGGACCGGATGCCAGGCGTTCCGCTCCGTGCCGTGGAAGATCTGCTGGCGGCAGGAGACGCCGGTGGCCACCACCACCGTGTCCGGGGATTCCTGTGTGATCGCGGGGAAGAGACGGTCCTCCCCCACCGTCATGGATACGTCGTAGTGCTCGGATTCGAAGCCGAAGGATCCCGCCATTCCGCAGCATCCGGCGTCCAGTTCGCTCACCGTCACGCCCGGGATGCGGTTGAGCAGGGCCATGGTCGCGGCCGTGCCGACCTCGGCCTTCTGGTGGCAGTGGCCGTGGTAGAGGAGTCTGCGGCCCGCGAGCCAGGAGTCGTCGCGCAGCCGCAGCCGGCCCGCGTCGATGGCCTCCACCAGCAGTTCCTCGACCTGGCGCACCCGGCCCGCGACGTCCTTGACGGCGGTGTCGTCCGGCAGCAGCGCCCGGTGTTCGTCGCGCAGGGTCATCAGGCAGGAGGGCTCGCACCCCACGATCGGCGAGCCGGGGTCGGTCGTGTCGGCGAGGCTGTGGGCGAGGTCGCGTGCCTTGTTCTTCGCGTCGTCGACCAGACCCTTGGAGAGGCTGGACCTGCCGCAGCAGCCGCCGCTCTCCAACCGCACGCGCCAGCCGGACCGTTCGAGGAGCTCGATGGCCGCCCGGCCGATGTCCGGCTCCGTGAAGGTGGTGAAGGAGTCGGCGAGATAGGTGACGGTGCCCTCGGTGACGGGGTGCGCGACCGGTGTCCGGCGGCGGAACCAGCGCAGCAGGTTGTGGCGCACGAAGACCGGCAGCGGCCGTGCCGGGGCGATGCCGGCCACGCGGTCCATGAGGCGGCGCACCGGTGCGATGCGTCCCGGCAGGTTGGACAGCGGCGCGGTGGCCGAGCCGAGACGGTTGAGCGTACGGATGGCACCGAAGAGGCGGGAGCGCAGCGGCACTCCGTGGGCGTCGTGGTAGTGCGAGAGGGTCTCGCTCTTGAGGGTTGCCATGTCGACGCCGAGCGGGCATTCGCTCTTGCACGCCTTGCACATCAGGCACAGGTCGAGGATCTCGTGGAGGCGTTCGTCGCCGAGCGCGGCCTGCAGGTCCGGTTCGGAGAGGGCCTTGACCAGGGCACCCGCCCGGCCGCGGGTGGAGTCCTCTTCCTTGCGGGTGGCCATGTACGAGGGGCACATGGCGCCGCTGCCGCTCTTGCGGCACAGGCCGATGTTCATGCACCGGTCGGCCGCCGCGCGCATGCCGCCCCCGCCGACGACCTCGAAGGAGAGCCGGGTGCGCAGGGGTTCGGCGGGCGGCAGGGCCGCGTCGCGCAGGCTCTGCGTCATCGGCGGCGCGTCCACGATCTTTCCGGGGTTGAGTACGCCGTGCGGGTCGAAGAGCCGCTTGACCTGGCGCATCGCCTCGTACAGCTGATCCCCGAAGATCTCCCGGTTGAACTCGCTGCGCGCCAGGCCGTCGCCGTGCTCGCTGGAGTTCACGCCGCCGTACTCCGCGACCAGGTCCTTGATCTCCTCCGCGACGGCGCGCATCCGACCCACGTCGGCCGGGTCGGCGAGGTCGAGGTAGGGGCGGATGTGCAGACAGCCGACCGAGCAGTGGCCGTAGAAGCCGGCGCTCATGCCGTGCCGGTCGAGGACGTCCTTGAACCGGCGGGTGTAGTCGGCGAGATGGGCGGGGTCGACCGCGGTGTCCTCGACGAAGGCCAGCGGGCGGCGGGTGCCCTCGCCGGCGGCCATCAGCAGGCCGAGCCCGGCCTTGCGGACCTTCAGGAGCGACGCCTGCTGGGCCGGGGTGACCGCCTGCAGGGTGTGGTAGCCGTGGCCGTGCCGCGCCCACAGCTTCGTCAGGCGCCGCATCCGGTCGAGGAGTTCGCCCTCGTCGTCGCCGGTGAAGGAGACGAAGAGCAGCGCTTCGGGTGCTCCTTGGAGGAGGTCGCCGAGCGCCGCGTACTCGATCTTGCGGCGGGACAGGTCGAGGATCGTACGGTCCATCAGCTCCACGGCGGCCGGGTCGCAGGCCAGCGCGTCCTCCGTACCGGCGATGGCCTGCGCGACGGAGGCGAAGTGGCCCACGGCGATCACGGTGCGGCTCGGCTTGGGCACTAGGTCGACCAGGGCCTGAGTGGCCACGGCAAGGGTCCCCTCCGAGCCGACGACGAACTTCGCGAGGTCGAAGGGGGCGTCGTCGCGGGCGAGCCGGTCGAGGCGGTAGCCACAGGCGCGGCGCCAGTGGGCCGGGAAGCCATCGGCGATCGCCGTCGCGTTGGCGCTGACGATCTCGGGCAGTTCGCGGTAGAGGGCGCCTTCGAGGGTCTCCTGCTCGGCGCGGCGGGCGCGTTCGGTCTCGTCGACGCGGCCGAGGCGGGCCCGGCTCGCGTCCGAGAGCACCACGTCGAGTTCGCGGATGTGGTCGATGGTCATGCCGTAGCGGACAGAGCCGCTGCCGGCGGAGTTGTTGCCGATCATTCCGCCGATGGTGGCGCGGTTGCTGGTCGACGTGTCGGGGCCGAACATCAGGCCCCACGGGCCGGCGGTGCGGTTGAGCTGGTCCTGTACGACACCGGGTTCGACCAGGGCGGTGCCGCTGCCGGGGTCGAGCTCCACGATCGCGTTCATGTGGCGGGACAGGTCGAGGACAAGGCCGGGGCCGACGGTCTGTCCTGCCAGGCTGGTGCCGGCGCCGCGCGGCACGACGGGGACCTGGTGGGCGGCGGCGGCCGCGACGGCGGCGGCGATGTCGTCGGCGTGCCGGGGGAAGACCACGCCCATCGGCGTGATCGCGTACATGCTCGCGTCGCGGGCGAACAGATGGCGGGTGTAGTCGTCGAACCGGACCTCACCGTCGAGATCCTTGACGAGGTCTTCCTTGAGAGCGCGGGCCTTTTCATTGCCCGCGGGATCGTCGTCCGTGGGGTCGTCGTCCGTGGGGTTCTCGTCGCGGTTGGTGACGGACATGCGCGGCAACCTCCTCTGCTGGGTGGAGAGTTCGGCGGCGTCACTCGACGCTTCGGCGGCGTCACTCGTCGCGCAGGATGTCCAGGGCGGCGGTGAGTCCGTTCGGGTCGATGCGTACGCCGGCCAGTTGGAGGCCCATCTGGACGCCGGCGAGGGTGCCCGCGAGGGTCAGGGCGTTGAAGTGGCCGAGGTGGCCGATGCGGAAGACCCGTCCGGCGAGCTTGCCGAGCCCGGCGCCCAGGGACATGTCGAACCTGTCGAGGATGACCTCGCGCACCTTGTCGGCGTCGTCGCCCTCGGGCATGAGCACCGCGGTGAGCGAGGAGGAGTACTCCCGTTCGTCGGCGCACAGCAGCTCAAGTCCCCAGCCGCGTACGGCGGTTCGGGTGGCCGCCGCATGCCGGTCGTGACGGGCGAAGACCGCGGGGAGCCCTTCTGCCCGCAGCATGCGCAGCGCCTCGGCAAGGCCGTAGAGGAGGTTGGTGGCGGGGGTGCAGGGGAAGTAGCCGCGCTTGTTCGCCTCGATGACGGGCTGCCAGTCCCAGTACGACCTGCGCAGTCCCGCCGTGCGGGAGGCGGCGAGCGCCTTCTCGCTGACGGCGTTGAAGCTCAGGCCGGGCGGGAGCATCAAGCCCTTCTGGGAGCCCGCGACGGTGACGTCGACGCCCCATTCGTCGTGCCGGTAGTCGATCGAACCGAGCGAGGAGATGGTGTCGACGAGGAGCAGCGCCGGGTGCCCTGTCGCGTCCATCGCCCGCCGGATTTCGGAGACCCGGCTGGTCACGCCGGTGGAGGTCTCGTTGTGCACTACGCAGACGGCCTTGATCGTGTGGGCGGTGTCGGCGGCGAGGTGTTCGGCGACGGCATCGGGGTCGGCTCCGTGGCGCCAGTCGCCGGGCACGAAGTCGACGTACAGGCCGAGAGCGGTGGCCATCTGCTGCCAGAGCGTGGCGAAGTGGCCGGTCTCGACGTGCAGGACGCGGTCTCCGGTGCTGAGCGTGTTGACCAGAGCCGCTTCCCAGGCGCCGGTGCCGGAGCCGGGGAAGATCACGACGGGTCCGGTGGCACCGAAGACCGGTCCCAGGTCGGCGAGCAACTCCGTTGTGAACGCGGCGAATTCGGGGCCGCGATGGTCGATGGTGGGCGCCGCGATGGCGCGGAGCACCTGGTCGGGGACGTTGGTGGGGCCCGGTATCTGCAAGAAGTGCCGCCCGGACTGAGAGGTCACTGTGGCCAACTCCCTTGAGACGTGTGCCGCATTGTGGCACGGTGTTTCGTAAAGTGGCACGCCGGAGCATAGGAGCCGACCGCAGGGGAGTCAACGGATGCAGAGCGTTCTCAACGCACTTCGAGTGCTTGAAGAGGTGGCCGCGCGCCAGCCGGTGGGCGTCGCCGACCTGGCCCGCGCCCTGGAGCTGCCCAAGAGCTCGGCGCAGCGAGCCCTGCGTACGCTGCACACGGCGGGCTGGATCCGGCCCGCCGGTGGAGAGGTCACGCGCTGGGCGCTGACCACCAAGGCGCTGCAGGTCGGGCGGCTCGCCACCGGAGAGTTGAGCCTGCGCGACGTGGCCGTGCCGATCATGGAGGAGCTGCGGCGGCGCACCGACGAGACGGTGCATCTGACCGTCCCGGACGGCGAATCGGTGGTCCTGATCGAGCGCCTGGAGACCTCCAAGCCGGTGCGGATCATCCTGGCCCTCGGTACCCGGCTGCCCATCCACGCCTCCGCGAACGGCAAGGCCGTGCTCGCATCCCGCTCCACGGAGGCGATCGAGCGTCAATTGGCCGCCGGGCTCGATGAGTTCACCGGCACGACGATCACGGACCGGAAGGCGCTGCTCGCCGAGCTCGCGCTGATCCGGGAGCGGGGTTACGCCACCAACTGCGGCGAGTGGCGCACCGATGTGTCGGCGGTCGCCGCGCCGGTCCTGGACGGGGCGGGTTCGCCGGTGGCGAGCATCAGCGTCAATATGCCGACGAGTCGGATGACGGAGGAGTCGAGCGTGGCGCATGGATTGCTGGTGAGTGAGACGGCGTTGCGAGTCAGCGCCGCGTTGGGGCAGGTGCGGCAGGGTCCGTCGAGGCGGTGATGAATCCGCGGGCTGGTGGGGGCTGGTCGCGCCCACGCGGCGGAGCCGCACATAGATACAGCCCCGCGCCCCTTACGGGGCGCGGCACCGCACCGGAATCATGCGCGCCCCCCTTGACGTCCCGGGCGAAGCGCTTCAATACTCCCCACCGCGAAAGCCTGATTCCGCATGTCGGAATCCAATCGACTCCCCTGAGCCCTTCACGCGCCCCGGCCTCAACACGCCCCGGCGCTCCGCGACATGACCATCGGCCGACGGCAAGGGAGCCCTCGTGTCAGACCCTGGTGCTGATCTTCGCCATCGCGACCTTCTCCTCCGTCCATCTGGGCGCGCTCGCCCTGGTGGCCGCGTTCATCATCGGCTCTTACTGTTCGCCATCGCGAAGAACAACGGCTCGGTCGACTGGCTCGTGCACGCGGCCGTGAAGGCGGTGCGGGGCCGCATCGCTCTCATCCCCTGGGTCATGTTCCTGGTCACCGCCGTGCTCACCGCGGTCGGCGCGGTCACCCCGGCGGCCGTCGGGATCATCGCGCCCATCGGGCTCGGCTTCGCCGCGACGTACGGCATCAACCCCGTGCTCATGGGGCTGCTCATCGCCAACGGGGCCAGCGCGGGCGGCTTCTCGCCCATCGGCGTGTTCGGCGGCATCACCAACAACGTCGTCGAGCGCAACGTCGCGCTCTGCGTCATCGTCTTCTTCGTGTTCGGCGGGCGAAAGTTGCTGGGGCAACGCGCGGCGACGTACGGCACCGGCGCCGGGAGCACGCTCCCCGCACCGGACAGACGCGACGACGGACCGCCCGGCGGTCAACTGGTCGAGGCGGGTGGCGCATCCCGGCCGACCCTCACCGTCGCCACGAACACCGCGGGCAATGCGATCGCGGTACCGGACGCGCCCGTACGCCTCGACGGCCCCCGCGCCCTGACCCTGCTCGGCCTGGTCGCCGGAGCGCTCTTCTTCGACCTCGACGTGGGTCTCATGGCGCTCAGCATCACCGTCGTGCTCTCCCTGGTCTCCCCCAAGTCGGCCAAGGGCGCGGTCGAGCGGTGTGCGTGGTCCACCGTGCTGCTGGTCTGCGGCATCGTCACCTACGTGAGCCAGATGGAGCGCATGGGCACCATCGACTACCTCGGCAAGGAGGTCGCCTCCATTCAGGCACCCCTCGTAGGCGCCCTGTTGATTTACCTCATCACCGCCCTTGCCATCTCCGCGTCCGTGGTGGACGCATCGCCGTTCTCCACCAGCGGGGCGCTGGTGACCGCCAACACCCCGGAGAAGCAGCGCGACTTCGTCTTTCGTCGGCTGATGGCCTGGGGTCTTGGCATTGCCGTGGTCGCGCCGCTGGTGACCTGGGGTCTGTTCGTCGTCCCCGGATCCCTCTGACGGGTCAGCTCATCTGGCGCCGCACCAACTCGTGCAACCGTCCGCCCGTGTCCGCCAACAGCTGGGCAGGCGGACCCTGTTGGACGACGCGGCCCTCCGACATGACGATCACGCGGTCGGCGTCCAGGACGGTGGAGAGGCGGTGGGCGATCACGACGCGGGTGGCGTTCAGGGCGCGGGTGCTGTCGATGACCGTGCGCTGTGTCTCGTTGTCCAGGGCGCTGGTCGCCTCGTCGAAGAAGAGGACGCGGGGGCGGCGGATCAGCGCCTGGGCGATCATCAGGCGCTGGCGCTGGCCGCCGGAGACCGCTCCCCCGCCGGAGATCATCGTGTGCAGGCCCATCGGCATGCGCTTGATGTCCTCGGCGAGGCCCGCCATCGCCGCGGCCTCCCAGGCTTCTTCCTGGGTGAACGTCTCGGCGCCGCAGATGCAGTCGAGGATGGAGCCGGTGAGCGGCTGCGCGTTCTGCAGCACGACCCCGCACTGGCGGCGTACGGCGGCCTGGTCGAGGGCGGAGAGGTCCTGGCCGTCGTAGAGGACGCTGCCCGCGACCGGCTTGTCGAAGCCGATGAGCAGGCGAAGGAGGGTCGATTTTCCGCAGCCGCTCGGGCCGACGATCGCCACGAACTCGCCGGGGCGGATGGCCAGGGACACGTCGTCAAGGACCAGCGGGCCGTCGTCGGCGTAGCGGAAGGAGACGGCGCGGGCCTCGATCTCCCCCTGGAGTTCGCCGGGCTGCGTGCTCGCGCCCCGCACCTCGGGGGCCTCGTCGAGGACCGGCTTGATCTGTTCGAACATCGGGAGGACCGAGGCCGCCGAGATCAGTGCCCCGGTGAGCTGTGTGACGGATGTCAGGAGCATCGTCACGGCGGTGCTGAAGGTGAGGAACTCCCCCGCGGTGAGGCTGCCGCGCGCCGGGCCCGCGAGGAGCACGAACATGATGAGCGTACAGAGCGGCAGATAGACCGCGTTGAGGACCGTCGTGAGGTTCTTGATGCGGCCCGCGCGCTGCTGCAGCTCACGGCTGCGCGCGAACTCCCCCGCCCATGCCGCGTACGCGAAGCTCTCCGCCCCTGCGACGCGGAGCTTGGGCAGTCCGCGCAGGGTCTGGAACGCCTGGTTGTTGAGCTTGTTGCCGAGCTCGACCAGGCGGCGTTGCCAGCGCAGTTCCCACAGCCCGAGCGCGAGGAACACCCCGGCGATGACGGCCAGCATGCCGAGCGCGGCCAGGGCGAGAGGCACGCTGTAGACGAGCAGCAGGACGAGGTTCATCGCGCCGACCGTGCCTGCCTGCAGGGCCACCGGGCCGATGCCCGAGAGCACCCGGCGGATGGCGCTGACGCCCATCGCCGCGCTGGCCAGTTCACCGGTGGACCGGGAGGCGAAGAAGCGGGTCGGCAGCCTCAACAGACGGTCCCAGACGGCCGGTTGGAGGGCGCTCTCCATGCGGCCCTCCATCCTCAGGATGGTGAGGTTCTGCAGCAGCATGAACGCCGCAGAGACGATGCTGGTGATCATGACGGCCAGGGAGACCTGGACGATGAGGCTCTTCTCGGCGTTCGGCACGTACACGCCGAGCACCTGGCCCGTCGCGATCGGCACCAGGGCCCCGATGAGGACCGTCACCAGACCGGCAATCACCAGATTGCGTACGTCGCCGCCGTTGCCGCGCAGGCTGAAGCGGAAAAGACCCCAGGGGGTCAACGCCCGGTCCGGCAGCGGCCGGTAGAACATGACGCCCTGCGGCTCGAACTCCTCCGCGTTGTCCTCGTCGACGCGCGTGCGCCGCCCGGACGATGGGTGCACCGACTCGTAGCCGCCGCGCCGCCACAGCAGCGCGACCGGCGCCCCGCTCGCGGCCCGGTGCCCCACCAGAGGGCCCGCGTTCTCGCGCCACCAGGGACCGTCGAGCCGGACGGCACGGGTGCGGATCCGCGAGGCCACCGCGACCTGCTCCACCGGGTCGATCCGGTCGCTGACCGCACCGCTCTCCGCCGGGGCCGCCAGCTTGATGCCGGCCGCGTCGGCGACAAGACGGCAGGCCGCGTACGTCATGTCGTCGCCGCCCTGGGACGCGGGACGGCCCGAACCGCCCCTGCCCGAGCGGCCGATGGAGGCGATCAGGGTCCGGTCGGCCTGCTCGCGGACCGTCTCACCGGCCTTGATGCCGGCGGCCGTGCGGTCCTCGTGGGCGCGCTCCAGGCGTTCGATCCAGCGGTCGAGCGTGGACAGCAGCCGGTACTGCTGGTTGACCATGCGCTGCCAGACGCCGGGGTCCACGAGCAGATCGCCCGCGGCCTCCGTGCTGTAGGCCGCGCCGTACTGCACGCTGCCCGGCGCGACCGGCATCCAGAGGATCTCGTCGTCGGTCACCACGTCGTCGCCCATGATGCGCCCGTCGAGGGGCGCTTCGAACAGCACCCGGTGGCCGCGTCCGATGCCGAGCGCGAAGGCGTGCTCGAGCAGACTCAGGGCCTGGTCCTGGGTGTCGTACTGGCTGGGGTACTGCTGCTCGTAGGCCCAGGTGTCGCCGTAGTCGGGGCGGTAGAGCTCGCGCAGCGGGATGCGGCGCAGCTCGCAGCCCTGGAGGGGGCGTCCGACCAGGGTGTGCTGGGGGCCTTCGACGGGGCCCAGGAGCAGGGTGCCCGGTTCGAGGCGGCCCAGGAAATGCCAGTGGCCCTGCTGTGCGGCGTCGACCGCGAACAGGTCGAGGGCGCCTGCCACGACGAGCCACAGCACCTGCGGCCCCTCCAGGTGGACGCTGCGCAGGTCCGTGCAGTCGGCGGGCGTTCCGAGCGCGCCGAAGGCGGCGGCGACCGCGTCGTCCGTGTACGCGGTGTGCGCATCGCCGGTGTGGCCGGTGTGCGTGTACTGCTCCGGTACCGAGGTCACCTCAGTGCTCCTTGACCAGGTCGGCGTAGGGACCGCCCGCGGCGACCAGGTGCTCGTGACGGCCGCGCTCGACGACCGTGCCGTGGTCGAGGACGACGATCTCGTCGCTGTCGCGCACGGTGCTCAGGCGGTGGGCGATGACGACGCAGGCGCAGCCGCGGCGGCGCAGGTTGTCGATGATGACCTGCTCGGTCTCCGCGTCCAGGGCGCTGGTCACCTCGTCGAGGACGAGGATGCTGGGGCGGCGCACCAGCGCGCGGGCGATCTCCAGGCGCTGGCGCTGGCCGCCGGAGAAGTTGCGGCCGTCCTGCTCGACGCGGCCGTGGATGCCGCCGGGTCTGCGGGCGACGATCTCGTACAGGCAGGCGTCCTTGAGCGCGGCGACGACGGCGTCGTCCGGGATGGAGGGGTCCCACAGGGCGACGTTGTCGCGGATGGTGCCCTCGAAGAGGAAGACGTCCTGGTCGACGAAGGAGACGGAAGCGGCGAGCGCGCCGCGCGGGATGTCCTCGAGGCGCTGTCCGTCGATGCGGATCGTGCCCTCCCACGGGCTGTAGAGGCCCGATATCAGCCGGGAGACGGTCGACTTGCCGCTGCCCGAGCCGCCGACGAGCGCGACCTGCTGGCCGGGGCCGACCGTCAGGGAGAAGCCGCTCAGGAGCGGCTTGTCCAGGGGGCTGTAGCCGAAGGAGATGTCTTCGAGGGTGACGTGGCCCTTGAGGCGGCGGGTGCTCGCGGCCGGTTCGGGGCGGGAGTAGAGCGTGTCGACGGGGAAGTTCTCTACGTCCTTGAGGCGGGCGACGTCGGCGGCGAAGTCCTGGATGCGTCCTGCCACACCGTTGAGGCGGGTGATCGGTGCGGTGAAGCGGGTCACCAGGGCCTGGAAGGCGACGAGCAGGCCGATCGACAGATGCCCCTCCACCGCGCGCAGGCCGCCGATCCACAGGATCAGCGCGCTGTTCAGGGTCGCGAGCGTCGGTGCGACGATGCCGAGCCAGGCGCTGGGCACGCCGAGGCGCTGCTGTTCCTCCAGAGTGGTGGCGTGCTGGCCTGCCCACCGCCGGAAGTAGCCGTTCTCGCCGCCGGTGGCCTTCATCGTCTCGATCAACTGCAGGCCGGTGTACGAGGTGTTGGTGAGCTTGGCGCTGTCGGCGCGCAGCTTCTGGGTGCCGGTGGCCCGCAGCCGGATGACCACGCGCATCGCCACGATGTTCAGCAGGGCGATACCGACGCCGACGAGGGTGAGCTGGGGATCGTACGTCCACAGCAGGGCCGCGTAGAGGAGTACGACGATGCCGTCGACGCCTGCGGCCGTGAGATCGCGGGCCAGGGTTTCGGCGACCGCGTCGTTGGACGCCAGGCGTTGCACGAGGTCGGCGGGGCTGCGCTGGGCGTAGAACGTGACGGGCAGGCGCAGCAGATGGCGCAGGAAGCGGGCGCTGCTGAGGGTGGAGGAGATGATGCGGCCGCGCAGCAGGTTCGCCTGTTGCAGCCAGGTGAGGACCACGGTCAGCGCGACCATCGCGCCCATGGACGCGAACAGCGCGCCGAGCAGCGAGGTCTGATCGCCGATCAGGAACAGATCGATGTACGTCCGGCTGAGCGCGGGCAGCGCCGCGCCGACCGCCACCAGGAGCAGGCTGGCCAGGAGCGCGGCGAGCATGGTGCCCGTGGTGCCGCGCAGGCGGGCCGGGAGCGCCCGCATGATGCCGGGCCTGCGCCCACCGGGGCGGAAGTCGTCGCCCGGTTCGAGGACCAGGACGACACCGGTGAAGCTGGTGTCGAAGTCCTCCGACGGCACGAAACGGCGGCCCTTGTCAGGGTCGTTGATGTGGACGCCGCGGCGGCCCAGGCGGCGCCCCATGCCGTCGTACACGACGTAGTGGTTGAACTCCCAGAACAGGATCGCGGGCGCCTTGACCTCGGCGAGCGCGGCCGGCTCCATCTGCATGCCCTTGGCGGTGAGGCCGTAACTGCGCGCCGCCTTGAGGATGTTGCTGGCCCGTGAGCCGTCACGGGAGACGCCGCAGGCGATGCGCAGCTCCTCCAGCGGTACGTGCTTTCCGTAGTGGGCCAGGACCATGGCGAGTGCGGCGGCGCCGCATTCCACGGCCTCCATCTGCAGGACGGTGGGGGTGCGCACCGTCTTCTGCCGCTTGCCCTTGGACGGGGGGCGCTGCGCCGCTCGGCGGCGGCTGCGCTGCGGGGGCTCGGGGCGGTGCCTGCGGCGTCCGCCGGGGGGCGGCAGTTGCTGCTGGTGTGCCGGGGAGGGGTGCGGTGCGGTCACGGAAGCAGCCAATCGATCGGGCGCTGCTCGGCGAGGTGGAAGGCGCCGGTGGCCAGGGTCATGGAGTCGAGTGCGAAGGGCGGGCCGCCCGCCGACGACCAGGCGTAGCCGGACTTGGTGGCGGACGAGCGGTCGAGCCGCACGAGGACCGCCACGCGCGGGCCGTCCTGGGTGAACTGTTCGGCCAGTTCCTTGTCGCCGAGGAATCCCGTGATCTTCTGTGCGCTCTGCGCGGACCGTCCGATCGCCTTCACATGCCCGCGCAGCACGCCGTACTCCTGTGTGGGCACGGACTGAACGGTGAGGTCCACCTTCGCGCCGACGGGGACGGTGGCCGCGCTGTCGGCGGGTACGTAGACCATGGCGAGGAGCGGGTCGTCGCTGCCGTCCACGCGCTCCACGGTCGCGACGTCGGCGCCCGTGGTGACGACGGTGCCGATCCGGGCGACCAGCGCGGTGACGCGGCCTGCCGCGATGGCGCGGACCACCTTGTCGCCCTGCTCCGTACGGACCTTGAGCACCGGAGCGCCGGCGGCGAGCCGTTCGCCCTCTTCGACGAGGACGCCGGTCACCTGCCCGGTGACGGGGCTCTGCAGGACGTAACTGCCCTGACCGTGCGTGAGGATGCCGGGCGCGCGCAGCGTCGAGGAGACCGAGCCGGTCACCGCCCAGACGCCGGCCGCGGCCATCACGACGAGGGTGATGGCGAGGACGAGCAGGCCCTGGGGGCGGGCGTAGCGCACCGGCAGGTCGAGTTCCTCGGGCGACTGCAGCTTGGACAGGGCCTGTTGGCGGAACTGCACGGGGCTCTTCCCTACCTTGCTTATGGCGTCCGTGAGCCCCGGAACTGGATGTTCCGGGGCTCACGAATCATGGTGTCTCAGCGAGCGAGATGCTCAGAGACCGGCGACCGTGCTGGTGGCCAGGCCCGCGACGGGGGCGGTGTTCAGGCCGGTGGTGCCCTCGACGAGGCCCACGACGCCGGCGACGGTGGAGGAGACCGGGGCGATCGAGTCGACCGTCGAGGTCACGGTGCCGACGGCGGCGGCGGACAGGCCACCGGCGATGTTGTCGAGGTCGGCGTCGGCAATCTCGAGGGTCTCGACCTGGGGGGTGTAGTTCATGATGGGAGCTGCCCTTCTCATGGTTGTTGCAAAGATGTTTCTAAGAATGCGGAACCCAAACTGCGAATTCCGCGTGGGCAGGATCAAAGCACGTTCGCATGTCGCACATCCAATCGGTCGGTCAGCCGTCAGCTGTGGATGCGACGACGAATCACCCCTGCGTGCAGGCATGTTCACCGCGTGGCGGCAGCTCCTTCACAAGCTTCACATGAGGAAATCGGGCACGCCGCGGGACTCCCTTCAACAAAGCGGACACTCCCTCCCCAAAAGCGTCTGATCTGTGGCCCGTACACACGGCTTTGTGTGAAGTGTTCGCCGAATACGGTGACTGGACCGGGTATTCGATGTGCAGGTTTATTGAAGGCCCCCCCCAGCGCGGTTGTCCCAGATGGCGACGTCGGGGGTGCCGAGCAGCCGGGCGAAGGCCTCGTGGCTCTCCCCGTCTGCTCAAGGAGTGCTGCACGGACGGCGGCCACGGTCGCCTCGTCCAGGTGGTGCCGGTGGCTCGCTTCGCGACCTTGCAACGCGCGGGTTCGCGGAACGCTCGTGCTGCCGGGAATCACGAACTCGCCCGCGGCTTCGCGGTACTGCCGCGAGCCACGGACGAGTTCGGAGGTCACCCCGTCGAGGTCAGGCGCCGGACAGCAGCGCCTCAAGCGCCAGTGCCGTCTCGGGATGACGACCGACCAGTGCGGCACCGGACGGGCCCGCATCCGCCGTCTCCCAAGTCCCCTCGCAGCCGAGCAGGCTCGCCACCGCGTCGCACGTCGCGGGGTGAGCGGCGAGCAGCGCGCACCCGGAGGCACCGTCCGTGCGCCCCGCCGGACGCACCGCTACCGGCTCCGGCTGCGCCAGCCACGGCGGCACCCACGCGTCGAGCGCCGCGAGCTTGCCCGGGAAGATCCGTCCTGCCTCGCGGATGAGGAGCGGCGCCAGGTCGGTGCCGCTCCCGCGCAGGGTGGTGATCAGCGTCGGCAGCCACGGCAGGAGCACCGGGTCCGGCAGCCGTCCGAACGCGTTGGACACCGCCTCCACCACGAAGTCGGTCAGCCCCGGGACGGGTTCCAGGGCGTGCACGAAGCCGCTCAGATAGTGCGGATAGGCGGGCACCACCAGGGGGTTGCCCAGGAGTTCGTCGCACCTGGCCCGGAGGTCCGTACGGGACAGGTTCCCCAGGTGCGTCTGGGCGGCCCACAGCAGCGCCGTCTTCGACGGGTCCTGCGGATGCGACTGGGCGACGGCGAGCTCCAGCTGGGTCCGGTCGCAGCCGAGCGACAGGGCCAGGCTCTCCATGCTGAACAGGAAGCCCAGCATCGCCGCCACCTGGCGCACGGTGGCGTCCTCGTCGGTGAACGCCGTCGGCAGCAGGGTGCAGTAGTGCGCGTAGCCGGCCTTGACGAAGGACTCGATCCACGGCGGCAGCGTCGGCTCGCTGGTGCGGTAGTGGGCGAGCAGCCGCCGCACCCGGCGCAGCACTTCCGGCGCGCCGTCGACGCTGCGTTCGGCCGAGAGCACCTCGAGCGCCCGGGTCCCCAGTTCGTCGGCGAGGCGGCGGCTGCGCAGGTACAGCGTCGCGTCCTCGACGGCTTGCAGGACCGTGGCCGCGGTGGCCTGGGGGCCGTACGCGGTGCGGCGCAGGCGCTGTTCAAGGACCTGCTCGATGCTGACGCCCTCGTAGCCGAGCTCGATGAGCGCGCGCTGGTGGGTGCCGATGGCCAGGTCCCACGACTCCTGGATGGACCGCTCCCCCAGCTTCCGCTCGCCCATGATCGGCCGTGCGGCACCGTGCGGCATCAGATGGCGCAGCATCCACAGCACGTCGGAGCACGGCCCCAGCTCCGGCCGCCCGGCGATGTCGAGCAAGGCCCGCTGCACGCCGCGCTTCTCCAGGGGCAGGTTCAGCGGCGCGAGCCGGTCGTGCACGTCGCGGGCCAGCGGTGGCAGCGATTCGTAGCCGACCTGCCCGATCCGGTCGCCGCCCATCATGATCTCCACGAGGCGGCGTACGTCGCGCCGGCCGGGCACCGAGTCCTTCTCGATGCACGTGACGGCCGCGTCCTGGAAGTCGTACGGCGTGGGCCTGGCCCGGTCGCGCATCCCGGCGAGCAGGATCGACGTCTCGAACACCGCGATGGCGTCGGCGGTGGAGGCCAGATAGCCGTTGCGGCGCGCGGCGCGCACGATCTCCACGGACCAGCCGAGCAGTTCGGCCTCGTCGAGCCGGTCGAGGACGGGCGGCTGCCGCAGGAAGCCGGTCAGCTTGTCCGGGGGCTCGGCCACCGGCGCGAGTGGTGGCGCGGCCGCGGGCACGGGCGGTGGCGCGGCCGCCGTCTTCTTCTTGGCCTTGGATTTCTTAGCGCCCGCCTGTCCCGCGAGGTGGTACGGCTCCGTCCTGGTGCGCTTGAGGTTCTTCGCCCAGACCGTCGCGGCGATCGACACCGAGCCGGCGGCGAGGCCGAACTGCGCCTCGATCGACGCGTGGCTCGACGGGATCAGGCCGTGCTGCCACTTGGTGGCGGTGCGCGGGCTGATCTCGAAGGTGTCGGTGCCGTGCACGCCGAACTCCTCGACGCGGCTTGCCGCGTGGAAGGCGCCGCAGACATAGAGGCAGTCGGCAGGGTCGGTGCCGGTCGCGGCCAGGTGCTCGCGCATCCTGGTCCACATGTAGCGCTCGCGGTCCTCGTCGACCCGCACCCGGTGCGGGTCGCCGGGTGCCAGGCGCCGGAAGAGGCTGCCGATCAGGAGCATCACCTGGCGGTAGGTGTCGTGGTCGCTGTCGCCCAGCGGCAGTTCGACGTACTGGTGCCACCATTCCGACCAGTGCCGCACCCGGCCGTGGCGCAGCAGATGCTCCTCCAGTTCGGCGAAGCGCGGCCGCAGGTCGCCGATCTCCACGCCGACCGCGTCGCCGTGCAGCGCGGCCTCCTCGTCGGCGGGCGGTGCGTCCGGGTCGGCCGGGTCATCGGTGTGCTTGCCGCGCGTGTCCCACTGGAAGACGTGGTCCGACGAGCGGTCGACGAGGACCAGTTCCACGCCCGGCGTGTCCAGTGCGTACGCGACCGCCTGGTACTCGGCCGATGCCTCGGTGATCGGTGCGACCACCGACAGCGGCGACCAGTCGGCCGGGAAGCCGTCGATGTCGGTGGCGAACGCCTGCACCGCCACCGGGAGCCTGCAGTTGCGCAGTTCGGTCAGGAGCGGCGCCATGTCCTCGCACAGTTCCACGTACACGACCTTCGGCTGCTTCTCGCGCAGGCGGCGGGCCATCGCGAGCGCCGATGCGGGCGAGTGGTGGCAGACGGGGAAGATCTCCAGCGGTTCGCCGAGGGCGCGGTCGACGTCGTCGACCAGGCCGAGGAGGATGCCCCGCAGGGCGTCGGGCCCGTCGGCGAACGTCGCGGCGGCCTCCTGCAACTGTCCGCGCAGCGCCTCGAAGGTGCCCTCGTGGGTGGTCGCTTGGGTGTCTGCTTGGGTGCTCACTTGAGTGTCTGCTCGGGTGTTCTGTTGGGTGCTGCTCATGACAGGGTGGCGATCGCGTCGCGGCCGCCCTCCAGGAACTCCGGCCAGGAGCCGCCGACTTCCTTGCTCCGCGGCTCGACGACGCCGTGCAGATACTTGTTGAGGATGGCCAGGTCCTCGGGCTCGCGCCGGGCCAGCGACCCCACCAGCGAGGAGGCCAGCGTGTACGCGGTCAGAGCGCGCTCGCCGAAGAAGTTGCTGTGCAGGATGGCGTCCTCGAGCACGCCGATCTGTTCGGCGGTGGACAGGGCGGACTCCAGTTTCTCGTCGTCGCTGGCGGCCGCGGCCGACGAGGCGCGCAGGTCGGCGAAGCTCTGCAGCAGTACGTCGAGCAGCGTCGGCGGCACGTCAAGGTCGATCCGGTGGCGGCGCAGCAGTTCCTCGGTGCGGAAGCGGACGATCTCCGTCTCGCTCTTCTTGTTCGTCACGACCGGGATGCGGACGAAGTTGAAGCGGCGCTTGAGGGCCGACGACAGGTCGTTGACGCCGCGATCGCGGCTGTTGGCGGTGGCGATGATGGAGAAACCGGGCTTGGCGAAGACGATGTTGTCGCTGTCCGCGTCACTGCCCAGTTCCGGTACGGAGATGTACTTCTCGGACAGGATCGAGATCAGCGCGTCTTGTACGTCACTGGTGGAACGGGTCAGTTCCTCGAAGCGGCCTATGGTGCCGGTCTCCATCGCCGTCATGATCGGCGAGGGGATCATCGACTCCCGCGACTGGCCCTTGGCGATGACCATGGACACGTTCCAGGAGTACTTGATGTGGTCCTCGGTGGTGCCGGCCGTGCCCTGCACCACCTGCGTGGAGTTGCGGCTGATCGCCGCGGAGAGCAGCTCGGCCAGCCAGCTCTTGCCGGTGCCGGGGTCGCCGATGAGCAGCAGTCCGCGGTCGGAGGCCAGCGTGACGATGGAGCGCTCGACGAAGCTGCGGTCGCCGAACCACTTCTGCGAGATCTTCCGGTCCAGGCCGTCGGAGCGCTCGGAGCCCAGGACGAACAGGCGGACCATCTTCGGGGACAGCCGCCAGGAGAAGGGCTTGGGGTTGTCGTCGACGGACTCGAGCCAGTCCAGCTCCTCGGCGTACTTGAGCTCGGCAGGGGCGCGCAACACATCGGACATGGCAGGGCCTTCCTCGAAAAGTGTTCAGGTGACGGGGGAGAGCTTTTGGAGCCTGGAGCGTCAGGCGAGAGGTCAGGTGAGACGTCAGGCGAGAAACGTCTTGAGCTCGTGGACGAGCTTCTTTATGTGGCCGGAGAGCACCGGCGCACCGAGGTCCTTGAAGCGCTGGCGGAACCACGGGTTGACGCTGCCGCGCCCTGAGCTGGTCACCGAGCCGACGGGAATGAACTTGGCGCCCGAGCGGTGGATGGCCGCCATCGACTCGAACAGCGGCTCGCTCCGCCACTCGTAGAAGTCGGAGATCCACACGACGACGGTGTTGCGGGGCTCGGCGATCTTCGGCTGCGCGAGGGCCATGGCGACCGTGCCGTCGGTGCCGCCGCCGAGCTGGGTGCGAAGGAGCGTCTCGAAGGGGTCGTGCACCCAGGGCGTGAGGTCGAGCGCCTGGGTGTCGTACGCGATGAGGTGCACGTCCACCTTGGGCAGCCCGGCGAAGATCGACGCCAGGATCGTGCAGTTCACCATCGAGTCGACCATCGAGCCCGACTGGTCCACGACGACGATCAGCCGCTGGGGCGTCGTCTTGCGGGCCGTGTGCCGGTAGTAGAGGCGGTCGACGTACAGCCGCTCCTCCTCCGGGCTCCAGTTGGTGAGGTTCTTCCAGATGGTGCGGTCGAGGTCGAGGTTGCGGAACACCCGCTTGGGCGGCACGGAGCGGTCCAGGGTGCCTGCCGTGGCCTTCTCCACCTGAGTGCGAAGAACTTCGGCGACCTCGTCCACGAAGCGGCGGATCAGCGCCTTGGCGTTGGCCAGGGCCACACCCGAGAGGTTGTCCTTGTCCCGCAGCAGCTGCTCGATGAGCGACATGCTCGGGGTCAGCTGCGAGGCGAGCCTGGGGTCGGCGAGGACCTCACGCAGATGCATGCGCTTGACCAAGTCGGCCTCGATGGAGCCCAGTTCGGGACCGATCGCCGGGATGAGCCTGCTGAGGTCGGGGGTCGTGCCGCTGCCGCCGGTGCCGGTCGGGCTGACACCCTGTCCCCCGCCGCCGGTGGCCGCTCCTGCGCCCGTGCCTCCTCCGCCGGCCCGGCCGCCGCGCAGATCGCCGGGCTTGCAGCCGAGCGCGCGCTCCAGCCAGCCCGCGTCGGACTGCCAGCGCGCCAGCTGCCCGGCGGTGACCGTGCCGGATCCGGTGGCGAACACATTGAGCAGCGTCTTCGACACCAGGGCGGCGCGCCGCACCTCGGCGGCCCGGTCGCGGGCACCGTCGGCGGAGTCGGAGTCGGGGCCGGGTGCCATCAACCCGTCGAACTCGGCGGCCAGTTCCGGATGGCGCTGCACGATGGAGTCGACGGAGGCCCCCGGGTCCAGGAGCGCCGACGGCAGTCCGATGTCCTCGACGACGGCGAGACTCGCCGACTCCAGCGTGGGCTGCTCCTCGGGGTCGAAGAGACGGGCGAGGAGCCGCCAGTACAGGACCTGCCGACGGTTGTCATGAGGGTCGGCCTCAGGAGTGGGCGGCTGCCCGGTCGCGTGATCCGTCATTTCCGCAGCAGCCTTCCCGCGCGCTCCCGCAGCACGGCCACCGCGTCGGTGGCGGCCTTCTCGGCCTTGACGCCGGCCTTGTCCGTCGTGCCGCCTGCCCATCCCCCGGCGTGGATCGCCACGGCCTTCTTCCGTACGGTCGTCTCCACGGCCAGCGGCTGCAGGCGGTACGCCCCGGCGTCCCAGCGGAGCAGTCCGATGCACGCGCCGGACGTGGCGACGGCCTTGGGAGTGAGCGGTCCCGCGGCCGGAATGCGGTCGGTGTCGACGGCCAGGGGATGTCCGGCCACGGTGAACGTCAGCGCCTCGTCGTCCTCCTGTGCCGCGTACCCCTCAAGGAACACCGGGACGGCGATGCGCGCCGGATGCCGGTCCAGGGGTGCGGTGGGCGCGTCCGTGGCGGTGGGCAGGGCCACGCGGGCGGTGGCGAAGGCGTCCGCGGGCTCGCCCGCGCGGGCGTGCTCGTCGCTCCAGATCAGGTCGCCGTCGGCGGTGACCGGCATGTCGGTGAGGTCCATCGAGCGGCCGTCGCCGAGCGCGGCGAGGAGCGACAGGTGCGGGCGGAGCAGCTGCCAGAGACCGGCTCCGACGACCGTGTCGGGCTTCGGCGCCGACGCACTGGCCCGCACCAGGCGGGGCGTACCACAGTCGGCGGGCTCGAACACCGCGTGGACCTGGGCCTGTACGGCAGTCGCGTGTTCCTGCACGTCGACGCCGAGGGGCAGCAGGCGGCCGGTGGCCGTGCCGGTCGCCGGGGCATCGGCCGCTCCGGGCAGGGTGAGGAGCATCGCGCGCGACCAGAGGTCGGCCCAACGGCGTACCGGAACGCGTTCCAGGGTCACGCCCGGGCAGGACGCGGCGAGTTCGGCGGCGAAGCCGTCCAGGATGGTGGCCGGGCGGCGCAGGGCCGGGTCCGGGAGCATCGCGGAGACGATCTGCGCCGCGCCGGAGACCAGCTCGTGGTCGATGCCCTGCCACCCGGCGCGCGCCAGGTCGGCGAGCCAGGAGCGGGCGGCGGCAAGGACGTTCGCCGCTTCCTGCCCGCCGGGCGCCGACGCGGTCTGCTCGCCGCGGGGGCGTCCTGTCGACTCCTCGACGCGGGTGAGCAGGGCGTCGTGGACGGAGCCGAGCAGTGCGGTGCGGGCTGCGGCCAGTGCGACGAAGTGGTCCTCGCTCGCGGCGCCGGCCGCCGCCTTTTCGGCGGCCTCGGCGACCCGGGCGGACAGCGGCGTTCCCGCGACGGCGTGGGCGAGCTGCGTCAGACCGGCGGCCTGGGCGGGCTGCGGACGGAGCAGACCGGTGACGAGTGCCTGGTCGAAGGCGTCGACGGCCGTGAGGGCCTCGTCGAGCCCGTCGATGGTCTCGGCGAGCAGATCGGCGCGCATCAGGCCACCGCCCGGGTCGGCAGGAACCACTGCATCTCGGGCAACGGCGCGGTGCTCGGGGCGAGTTCCAGGTACGCGAGGTGGCGCAGGAAGCGGCTGAAGACGGGCGCGGCGGCCGTGGTGTCCCCCTGCGCCGGGCGCGTGCCGCTCATCTCGTAGGTGAGGGAGTGCGCGCTCGGCTCTCCGTCGGCGACCTCCACCTTCAGATAGCGGGCGACGCGCTCGGCGCCGTACTGCAGCACCGCCTCGCCGACGAGCGCCCGGATGTGGTTGCAGAACGAGCCGCGCGCGCCCCCGCAGGGCCGGTTGTTGTTGGTGCTGCACGCGAACGCGTACGTCCCGGCCGCGATCGACGAGACGTAGACACGGCCGATGTCCGAGCCGCTGGACACCACGCCCTGCAGGCGTCCGTCGGCCAGTTCGACGAACGGGACCTTGGCGAGTTTCCTCGGCCGCGCGGGTGCTGTCACCCGCGCCGTGCTCGACCTCTCCCAAACTGACACCACACCAACTCCTCCACGCCAAAGGGACGTCCGCGCCGGATCGGCGGGACACGAATGAACTTACTGGCGACCACTGACAACGCTGATCGCGGACGTCGGGCACCTGGCGATCACGCCCGCGTGACCAGGGGCGATGCGTTCCGTTCGGGGCGGTGCACCATAATGCGGCCATGCGGATCTCAGCCAGGGCGGACTACGCGGTACGTGCCGCGCTGCAACTCGCCGCGTGCCAGGACGACGGGCCCTTGAAGGCCGAGGCCATCGCCGACGCCCAGGAGATCCCGCACAAGTTCCTCGAGGGCATCCTCAACGACATGCGCCGCGGAGGGCTCGTTCTCAGCCAGCGCGGCGGCAACGGCGGCTACCGCCTGGCGCGGCCCGCCGATTCCATCAGCATCGCGGATGTGATCCGTGTCGTGGAGGGGCCGCTGGTGTCGGTGCGCGGTGTCCGGCCGCCGGAGCTGGCCTACAGCGGGCCCGCCGAGTCGCTCCTTCCGCTGTGGATCGCGCTGCGGGCCAATGTCCGCCAGATCCTCGAGGGCGTCTCGCTGGCCGACGTCGCGGCGGCCGAACTCCCGGCCCAGGTGACGGCGCTCGCCGAGGACCCGGCGGCTTGGACGAACCCGTAGTCCGACGGTGGACGCCCCCCGGGAATCAGCACAACGCCCCGGGCCCGGGTGAACGGGCGCCCAGGGCGTGTGCTGCTGCTCGTCTGCTCGTCTGCTCGTCTGCTCCTCGTTACACGGACCGTCCGGCCCGGTAATCGCCGCCCCGCTGCCGGGTGATGACGCCCAGTCGGTTGGCGGCGTTGATGAGGGCGATGGTCGACACCAGTGCGCCGAGCTGTTCCTCGTCGTAGTGCTTGGCGGCATTCGCCCAGGCCTCGTCGGTTACCCCGCCCGCGGTGTCGGCGATACAGGAGCCCTGCTCCGTCAGCTCCAGGGCGGCACGCTCGGCGTCGGTGAACACCGTGGCCTCACGCCAGACCGCGACCAGGTTGAGGCGCGTCGCGCTCTCCCCCGCATGCGCGGCGTCCTTGCCGTGCATGTCGGTGCAGTAGGCGCAGCCGTTGATCTGGCTTGCGCGCAACTTCACCAGTTCCTGGGTCACTGCCGGCAGCGTCGACTCCATCATGATCACCTTGCTCGCCGATGCGATGTGCCCCAAGGACTTGGCTACGAGCGGGGTGCCGAAGAGGTTCAAGCGGGCTTCCATGGTGACTCCTTGGCCGTTGGTGGCGGTTACACCTCCTACACGAGGCGGCCCGGCGGGAATCGACATGGCCGAATGTGGTGCGCGCCACTGTGCCGGTCAGGCCAGGGCGGGCGCGGTCAGGTCGAGGGTCAGACAGTTTCGCCAGTCGTTGGTGAAGACGGCGGTCGCCCCTTCGTGGTACACGCCCACGAACGGGTTGGAGAGGAACATGACGGCGACCCATCGCAAGGAGCGGTCGGCGTCGAGGCGGGCGAGGTAGCCGATGTTGCCCATTCCGCTGCCCCCGCCGGATATCCATCCCGCTCCGTCCGGCAGCGGGCTCTCGAAGTTGGGGCACACCTCGGTGCAGCCCTCCTCCGCGACGGCCAGGGCCACGTCGACGGGCCCACCCAGGCAGAAGGGGATCGGCTGCCCGGCGTCCGGGTGATAGGCCCCCGGACCGTCCACGTACAGTTCAAGGCCGGTGTCGTCCGGCCGGTAGAGGCCGTCACGGAACGGCATCTCCCCTGCCGCCCACAGCCGTTCGATCAGTCCCACGATCCGATCCCACGCCTCCGCTAGCGCCGGTTGCGCGGATGATTGCGCGCCGTACGTTCATTGCCGTGCTTGTACGCACCCGTCCAACGGGCCATCACCAGTTGGGCATCGCCCGACTCGACCTCGGCGAGGAACTTCTCGGCACGCGCACCGCGCAGCGTGCCGGCCGCGCGGCCGTGATGGGTGATCGTCACGCTGCCGTCGGGACGCTGCTCATAGGCGAATCCGGAGGGTCTTGGCATGGTCGGATGCTAGGCAACCGGGCCGCGGTTCCGTAACCGAATTTCGGCGGGTCCCGACGTGGCGCGAAGGCAGGCACGCGCCCCCGCCGTCCCAGAAATCGAGACGGACCGGTCCACAGCTTGAACACCCCCTTGCCGCAGCGGGAGTTCAGAACCACTATTCCTATCAATCAGGTAGGGAAACTAGGAATCTGTGAGGCGTCCCCGTGACAACGCTGATCCCCTCCGCCTCGCCGCGCGTCGTCCGGGAACTCGCCGACGACCTCGCCGTCGACGCGGACCTGCGCGACCGGGCGGGCAAGCCTCCGTTCGACGAGGTCGCCCGGCTGCGCGAGGCGGGACTGCCCGCGCTCCTGACGCCGCCCGGCCCGGACGGCCCGGGCGGCCGCGGCGTCGACTGGCGGACGGCGTGTACAGCGGTCAGGGACATCGCGGCGGCGGACAGCTCCATCGCCGAACTCCTCGCGCACCACCACGCCCTGTCGTGGAGTCCGCGGCTCTTCGGCACGGCCGAGGACGCCCCCACCCTCGAACTGCGCGCCGTACATGAACAGTGGCTCTGGGGCGGTGACATCGACCTGCCGGACGCGCAGACGAGCACCGGCCTCGCGCTCACCCCGGCCGCCGACGGGTACGTACTCAACGGCCGGCGGCCCTTGACCGCGGGCGTCGCCGTCGCGGACCGGCTCGTCCACACGGCGCGGCGCACGGACAGCGGCACTTGGGTGGTCGTCCATGTGGACCCGGCCCACCCCGGGGTGTCCGTCGAGCCCGCTCACGATCTGCTCGGCCAGCGCCTGAGCGGGGCGGGCGGCGTCAGCTACGACGACGTACCGGTGGCGGCGCACCAGGTGCTCGGCGGCGTTCCGGTGGACGAGCACGAGATCTCACCATTCACCGCGCTCGCGCCGCTGGCCCGCCGCCTGCTGCTCGTGCACGTCGGCCTGGGCAACGCGGAGGGCGCCCTGGCCGAGGCGCGGGACATCAGCCGCGCCCTGCCGCGCGCCCGCCCCTTGGCGGATGCCGACAGCGGCGCGCACTACGGGACACCGCCCGCCGACCCCTATCTCCTCCTTGCCTACGGGGAGTTGGCGACGTCCGTCCACAGTGCGGGCGCGGTGGTGGACCGGGCGGCCGACGCCCTGGCGCACGGTCTCGCGGAGGGCCCCGCGCTCGGTGCGGACGAGCGGGCCGACATCGCGTTCCTCGTCGGCGCGGCCGAAGCGGTCACCGCCGATTCCGCCCTGCACATCACGACCCGCGTCCTCGAACTCACCGCCGACGCCCCGACCCTGGCGACCGACCCCGGCCTCGACCGCTTCTGGCGCAACGCCCGCGCCCTGACCGCGCACGGCTCCGCGGCGCACCGGCTCCGCGACATCGGGGAGCACTACCTCAACGGACTTCAGTAGGCGGCGTGGTCGGCCACCGCGACGCGGAGGAAGTAGCCGCCCGCCCTGACGCCCCTGCCGCTGTCGGGGCCGAGCCCTTCTCCTCTCCCACCCCGGGAACGGTCCGACGCACGGGCCGCCTTCCAGGACTCCGCCTCCGTGGGCATGGGCTTCCTGCCGCCGCTCACAGGAAGCGGCGGATCAGCCGCTCCTTCGCAGCCGTGAAGGGCGGGTAGACGGCCCGTACGGTGTCGGGAAGCAGCGGCTTGTCGAGGACGGCCTTGGTGTGGCTGAACGTCTCGATCGAGTACTGACCGTGGTAGCTCCCCATGCCGCTCTCACCCACGCCGCCGAACGGCAGTCCCGGCAGGGTGAGATGGGCGTTGGGGAGTCCGAAGCCGACCGCCCCCGAGGATGTCTCGGCAAGCACTCGTCGCCGGGTCCCGCGGTGGGGCGTGAAGGCGTAGACGGCGAGCGGCTTGGCGCGGGCGTTCACGAAAGCGATGGCCGAGTCCAGGTCGGGCACCGGAAGGACCGGCAGGACGGGGCCGAAGATCTCGTCGTCCATCACGGCGGCGGACGGGTCGACGTCGGCGAGCACGGTGGGGGCGAGGTAGCGCGACGCGCGGTCGTGTGTGCCGCCGGTGACCACGCGGCCGTCGCCGAGCAGGGCGGTGAGCCGGTCGAAGTGGCGTTCGTTGACGATGCGGCCGTAGTCGGGGCTGCGGGCGGGGTCCGTGCCGTACATCGAGGTGATGGCGTCGGCGATGCGGTCCGCCAAGGGGCCCGCCGTGCCGCCGATGGCGAGGACGTAGTCGGGGGCGGTGCAACTCTGCCCGGCGTTGAGGAACTTGCCCCAGGCGATCCGGCGCGCGGCGGCGGCCAGATCGGTGCCCGGCTCGACAACGACCGGGCATTTGCCGCCCAGTTCGAGGGTGACCGGGGTGAGATGGCGGGCGGCGGCCGTCATGACGATCCGGCCGACCGTGCCGTTGCCCGTGTAGAGGATGTGGTCGAAGCGCTGCTCCAGAAGCCGGGTGGTGCGCTCGACGCCGCCCTCGACGACCGCCACCGCGTCCGCGTCGAGGTAGCGGGGCAGGAGCCGGGCCAGCGCGGCGGAGGTCGCGGGGGCCAGTTCGCTCGGCTTGAGCACGGCGCAGTTGCCCGCGGCCAGGGCCCCGACCATCGGCGCGAGGCCGACCATCACCGGGTAGTTCCACGGGCTGATGACCAGGACCACGCCGAGCGGTTCGCGCACCGTCCGGGCGCGGGCCGGGAGCATCAGCGCCGGTACGGATACGCGGCGAGGGCGCAGCCAGCGTTCCAGGCGGCGCAGCGTGTGATCGATCTCGTTGACGACGACGCCGAGCTCCGAAGTGTGCGTCTCCACCGGGCTCTTGCCGAGGTCTGCGGCGAGCGCCTCGGTGAGCGCGAGGGCCTGTTCGGTCAACAGTGCGCGCAGTGCGTGCAGTTGGCGGCGTCGCCAGGCCGTCGGCCGCGTCCGGCCGGTGTCGAAGGTCGCGCGCAACCGGGCGACCGTCCCGGCGATGTCCTCGGCCCCGTCGACCTCCGTCGAGACGGACTCGGCCGCACCCAACTCCTGTGCCCCGTCAGCGAGTAGTTCCTGCCCCACGGCGTCCCCTCCTCGAAAATGCAACGGTGCGTTGCGTTTGGCTGACCGTAGCCGTCCAACCATCCATATGCAACGCACCGTTGTGTTGCATTAGGCTTCGGGGCATGACGACGAATCACCGCCCGCGGCCCGCCACGGGCGGTGGGCCGCGCCGCAAGCAGCAGATCTTCGACGCCACCCTGCGAGCCCTTGCCCGCGACGGCTTCGCGTCCATGACGATCGAGGGCATCGCCGAGGAGTCCGGCGTCAACAAGACGACGATCTACCGCTGGTGGCCCTCCAAGTCGACGCTCCTCGGCGCGGCCCTGATCGATGCGCCGCTCCTGGAACTGCCGACGCCCGACACGGGGGATCTGCGCGGGGACCTGGAGCAGCTGGTCGAGCACCTCATCAAGTTGCTGACCGGAGAGCCCTCGGGATCCGTCGCACGGGCCGTACTGGGCGCCGCACTTGGCGACGCGGGACTGGCGACGTACATCAGGGACTTCTTCGCCGACCGCCTCGCCCGCGAGCAGGCGGTGGTGGATCGCGCCGTCGAACGGGGTGAACTACCGCCCGGCACCGACACGATGCTCCTCATGGACCTGCTCGCGGGCGCGGTCTGGCTGCGCGCGGTCTTCCGCCGCCTGCCGCTGGACGAGGACTTCGCCCGCCGGACCGTCGCCGCCGTGCTCGACGGCGTACGCACCCCCTGACGACGTACGCGCTCCCTGACCACGTACGCATTCGCGTTCCCTGGGTCGCTTGTCCCGTCCATGACATCGTCACACACTCGACGCACAACGTTCATACAGTGATGCACTCGCCCGTGCCACTCTCCCGTTGACCCACTTGTCAACTCGCGTAGATCGCGGCTCCTGTTGGAGGGATCCGCGGTCCGCCCGAGCCTCCGGGAGAGGACACCCCCACATGCCCGTCCCTCATATACGTCGCTGGAAACCCCTCGCGATGACGGCCGCCGCGCTGCTCGTCGGGATCACCGTCCCGGCCGCCGCCGACGCCACGACCCCGGCCCCCACGCCGGCCGCCGCACCCGTCGGCGCCTATGACGACACGTACTACCAGGACGCGCTCGGCAAGACCGGGCCCGAGCTGAAGAGCGCCCTGCACACCATCATCAGCGACCAGACCAAGCTGTCGTACGACCAGGTCTGGGACGCGCTCAAGGTCACCGACGAGGATCCGGCCAACAGCAGCAACGTGATCCTCCTCTACGCCGGCCGCTCGCAGAGCAAGGGCAGCAACGGCGGCGACCCGGACCAGTGGAACCGCGAGCACGTGTGGGCCAAGTCCCACGGCGACTTCGGCACCGCGACAGGACCGGGCACCGACATCCACCACCTGCGCCCCGAGGACGTGTCGGTCAACAGCACGCGCGGCAACAAGGACTTCGACAACGGCGGCAGCGCGGTCGGCGAGGCGCCCGGCAACTTCACGGACTCCGACTCCTTCGAGCCCCGTGACGCCGTCAAGGGCGACGTGGCCCGCATGATCCTCTACATGGCCGTGCGCTACGACGGCGAGGACGGCTTCGCCGACCTCGAGCCCAATGACAAGGTCGACAACGGCAGCGCGCCCGCGATCGGGCGGCTCTCCGTGCTCAAGCAGTGGAGCGACGAGGACCCGCCGGACGCGTTCGAGAAGAACCGCAACAACGTCATCTTCGACCAGTTCCAGCACAACCGGAACCCGTTCATCGACCACCCCGAGTGGGTCGGAGCGATCTGGTGATCCTTGCCGATGGGGGGCGGCGGCTGGTGCCCGGCTCCCGGAGCGCCACCCCCACCCAGCGGCTGACGTAGCGTCAGGAGACCATGTCGGCCAGTGGCTTGCCCTCCAGGTGCCCGGCCACGTTCTGGATCGCGGCGAGGCCGATGCGGACCAGCGTCTCGCGGGTGACGCCCGCGACATGCGGGGAGAGCACCACGTTCGGCGCCTTGAGCAGCCGCAGCGCGGCGGTGGGCGGCTCCGGGTCGAAGACGTCGATGCCCGCCCCGGCCAGCGCACCGGCCGTGAGCGCGTCGGCGAGGGCGTCCTGGTCGATGAGCGCGCCGCGGGCCGTGTTGACGACGAAGGCCGTCGGCTTCAGCAGGGCGAGGCGATCGGCGTTCAGGAGATGACGCGTCCCGTCGTTCAGCGGGGCGTGCAGGGTGACGTAGTCGGACGTACGCAGCAGTTCGTCGAGCTCGACGTGGCGGGCGCCGCCGAGACGGGCCTCCGTCTCGGCGCCGACCGAGCTCGGACCCGCGTACACGATGGACATGTCGAACACGACCGCGCGGCGGGCGACTTCCTCACCGATGTGGCCGAGTCCCACGATGCCCAGCGTCTTGCCGGACAGCTCCGTGATGGACTGCTGCAGCCGGGGCAGCGCCCAGTCGGCCTCGGTCAGCGCGGTGTGCGCCGGGATCAGCTGCTTGGCGAGGGCCAGCATGAGGGCGAAGGTCTGCTCGGCGACGTTCTGCTTCTCGGCGCCGCTCGATCCGATCGAGCAGACGGCGATCGAGCGGGCGCGGGCCGCGTCCAGATCGACGTAGTCGAAGCCGTGGCTCGCGCACTGGATGACCTCGAGGCCGGGCGCCGCCGCGATGTGCTCGGCGGTGACGGGCGCGAGGCCCGTGACGATGATGTGTGCCTCGCGCAGCGCCGCGGGGTCCTCGTCGGCCGCCTCGACGACGGTGACGTGGGCCGACGCGGGCAGCAGCCCGGCGAGCGCGCCACCGGCGGCGCGGCCGCCGACGTGCGGCGAAACGATGGCCAGGACGTTCTTCACGGCGGTCACGGGGTCTCCTCGATCAGGTCGTCGGGGGTGAGGGACGCGGGCCCGGCGTGCCCGGAAAGGGCCAGCGTGAGGTCGAGTTCGGCGAGCAGACAGCGGATCACGTGGTCGACCCCCGCCTGGCCGTCGAGGCCGAGGCCGTAGGCGTACGGCCGTCCCACGAGCACCGAATCGGCGCCAAGCGCGAGCGCCTTGAAGATGTCGTCGCCGGTGCGGATCCCGCTGTCGAACAGCACGGTGAGCCGGTCGCCGACCGCCTCCGCCACGCGCGGCAGCGCGTCGGCCGCGGCGACGGAGCCCGCGACCTGACGGCCGCCGTGGTTGGAGACCACCACGCCGTCCATGCCCGCGTCGACGGCGCGGCGCGCGTCGTCCGGGTGCAGGATGCCCTTCAGGACGATCGGCCCGTCCCAGTTCTCCCGCAGGAACTCCAGGTCCGGCCAGGTCTTCGCGGGGTCCGAGAACATGCCGACGAAGTGCATCACGGCCGCGTTCGGGTCCTCTTGCACCGGCTTGGCGAGGCCCGCCTGGAACGCCGGGTCGCTGAAGTAGTTGGCGGTGCCCACTCCGTGCAGGAAGGGCAGATACGCCTGGTCGAGGTCGCGCGGCCGCCAGGCGAGCAGCGGGGTGTCGAGCGTGACGAACAGCGCGGTGAACCCGGCGGCCTTCGCCCGGTCCAGGAAGCTCTTGGTCACGTCCCGGTCCTTGGCCCAGTACAGCTGGAACCACCGCCGCGCGTCGCCCATCTCCTTGGCGACCTGCTCCATCGGCGTGCTGGACGCCGAGGACAGGATGTACGGCACACCGCGGGCCGCGGCCGCGCGGGCGGCGGCGGACTCGCCCTCCGGGTGCAGGATCGACAGGACGCCGACGGGCGCGAGGGCGAGCGGGGCGGGGAGTTGATGCCCGAGCACCTCCACCGACAGATCGCGTTCGTGTACGTCGCGGAGCATGCGCGGCACGATCCGGCGCCGCTCGAGCGCCTCGCGGTTGGCGCGGGCGGTGCTGCCGTTGCCCGCGCTGCCCGCGACATAGCCGACGGGGCCGGGGCCGAGCCGCTGCTCGGTCAGTTCCTCCAGGCGGGTCAGGTCGGTGGGCAGGCGGGGTACGGCTCCGGTCATGCCGTTGAGATAGATCTCGTACTGGAAGTCCGCCCAGTGCGGCGAAGGCGTCATGTGGTGGGTCCCGTCCGGTGTCCGTGAGACTGCACTGTCTACCCGTCGATCCTTGCCACAGTGACAAGCGCCGTCCATGGCCGTACGCACCTTTTTCCGATGGGACCATCACCCTGTGACAAACAAGCGCGAACGCGTCCGGCAGGAGCTCCTGGCCGACACCCGGCTCGTCGAGGCCGTCGTCGACGCGGTGCACGAACAGGTTCCGGCGTACACGGCCCTCGACGGCAGCCGGTTTCCCGAGGTGCGTGCCATCGCGGCCTGGGCGAACGACCGGCTGCTCGACCACTGGGTGACGGGCGGCGCGATCGACGCGGCCGATCTGCGGCGCTTCCGGGGGATCGCGGCGGCACGGGCGGCGGACGGCCGCCCCTTGCAGGCCGTGCTGCGCGCCTACCGGGTCGCGGCGGCGGTGCTCGCCGACGAGGTGGCGGCCCGTGCCCCGCAGCTGTCCGCGAAGGACGCCTTCGCCCTCACCCGGCTGCTGCTCACCGCCATGGACACCCTGTCCGAGGAGATGACCGCGGCGTACGCGGACACCAGTCAACGCCTCACGGGCGACCGCGACCGGGCGCTGCAGTTGCTGCTCGACGACCTCATCGCAGGCCGCCACGCCTCGCTCGGCGCGCTGACGGACCGGGCGTCGCGCCTGGGCATCCAACTCCCGGAGCGCTACTGCCTGTTGGTGGCCGAACCGGCGGACACCACACCCCAGGACGGCGGCGCCACCGACCTCTCCCTGCACACATCGACGGCCCTGCTGACGGCCCTCGACACCGACCGGGCCCGGGAGACAGCACTGGCGACGACCCACGGCTCGCGCGCCGTCCTCCTCCTGCCGACCTCGGCAGCCGACGCCGTGCCCGGCGTCCTGCGAGGACACGGCTGGCGCGGCTGCGTCATCTCGGGAGAGAGCCTGGACCGCGTCGCGGTCGCCCACCGCCTCGCCGCCGGCGCCCTGGACTCCGCTCCCCCGCACGCACACCACCCCGACCGCGTCCTGACCGACGCCGACGCCCACGTCCTCGCACTCCTGGCCGGGCACCCCGTGACGAGCCCCGACCGCATCGGCCGCATCGTCCTCGGCCCCTTGACCGACCGCGCCCAGCGCCACCTCCTGGAAGCGCTCACCGCGTACATCGACACCGGATCCGCCAACGCCGCCGCCCGCGAACTCCACCTCCACCCCCAGTCCGTCCGCTACCGCCTGCGCCGCGTCCACGACATCACGGCCCGCGACCCCCGCGATCCGTGGCAGCGCCTCACCCTGGACATCGCCCGCACGATCGCCCTCGGCGGCCGAAACGGATAGGGCCTCAGCCCGCAGGATCTTGTCCTCGGCATGGGCGGCCGCGACATGATCCGCCGGGTCCCGTCGCGGACCGTACGCGAGGCCGCTCCGCCAGGAACATTCGTCCAAGACCATCGCTCCGACCTCGACGACAGTTGGTGGTGCGCGCCGCGGCCACACCGCTTGTCGGCGCACCGCAAGAGACTTGAGCCGTACGACGTCCGGGAGGCAGCCCCCAGTGGATAGCGAGGTCGCAGACGGCTGGGAGATGGCCGTACCTGCCGGCGGTGCACGCATCGCGGGCGTCCAAGTGGCGGCGTTCCGGGACCGTTCGGGGATCGGCCTCGACATGCGGGCACTGCCGCAGCCGGTCGTGACCGTCGTGCTCGGGTTCGCGGACGACATGCTGACGGTCGACGGCACCACCGGCCGGCAGACGCTCGGAGGCCTGGTCGCCGCCCCGTTCCCGGGGCCCACCCGCATTCGCGGTGAGCGGGTGGAGTGCGTCGAGCTGCATCTGTCACCGGTGGTCGCGTCCGGCCTTCTCGGCGTCGCGCCGTCCGAGCTGAACGGGGCGGTGGCCGACGTGGACGACCTGTGGGGACGCCAAGCGCGGCTGATGCGGGAGCAGTTGGCGGCCGCCACGACGTGGCCACAGCGCTTCGCGCTGGTGGACGCGTTTCTGGCCCGACGCCGCGGTGGCGTCGTCCAGCGGCTCGAAGAGTCCGCCGAGCGGCCCGCCGCCGAAGCCGAGCTCGGTGACCTCCACGGTGCCGCGTCCGAGCCGATTCGACTTCAGCTTCAACTCCACGGTGCCTCCGGTGCCTTGAACGGGTGACGGCCGCGGCAAGCCTGCCGCGGCCGTCACCCTGGTTCAACCGGATTTCACCAGATGCGTACGCGCTCCGCGTGGTCCAGCCAGAGCCCGTCGCCGTCCGTCGTCCCGAACGCCTCGTGGAACTCGTCGAGGTTGCGGACGATGTTGGCCCGGAACTCCGGCGGCGAGTGCGGGTCGATCGTGAGGTACTGCTGCTCCTGCTCCTTGCGGCGCTTGGTGCGCCAGCAGTAGGCCCAGTTCATGAAGAGCCGCTGGGAGCCTGTCGTGCCGTCGCTCTCGGGCATCGGGCCGCCGTCGAGCGCGATCTTGTACGCCGTGTGGCCGATGGTCAGGCCGCCCAGGTCGCCGATGTTCTCGCCGACCGTCAGGGAGCCGTTGACGAACTCGCCGGGCAGGTTGCGGGGCGAGAAGCCGTCGTACTGCTTGACCAGTGCCTTCGACTTCGCCTCGAAGGCGGTCTTGTCGTCGGCGGTCCACCAGTCGTTGAGGTTGCCCGCGCCGTCGTACTGCGCGCCCTGGTCGTCGAAGCCGTGGCCGATCTCGTGGCCGATGACCGAGCCGATGCCGCCGTAGTTCTCGGCGGGGTCGGCGTCGGGCGAGAAGAACGGCTTCTGCAGGATGCCCGCGGGGAAGCAGATCTCGTTGGTGCCCGGGTTGTAGTACGCGTTGACCGTCTGCGGCAGCATGAACCACTCGTCGCGGTCGACCGGCGCGCCGATCTTGGCGAGCTGCCGGTCGGACTCGAAGGCGGCCGCCGCGTGCGCGTTGCCGAGCAGGTCGTCGGTGGAGACCTCGAGCGCCGAGTAGTCGCGGAAGGTGTCCGGGTAGCCGATCTTGGGGCGGAACGTGGCGAGCTTCTCGTACGCGCGCTCCTTCGTCTCGTCCGTCATCCAGTCAAGGCGGGCGATCGACTGGCGGTAGGCCTCAAGGAGGTTGGCGACGAGGTCGTCCATCATCGCCTTGGAGGACGGCGGGAAGTGCCGTGCCACGTACTCCTTGCCGACGGCCTCGCCGATGGAGCCCTCGACGAAGGCGACGGCCCGCTTCCACCGGGCGCGCAGCTCGGGTGTGCCGTTGAGGGTGCGGCCGTAGAACTCGAAATTGTTCTGGACGAAGTCGTCCGTGAGGTACGGCGCGCTGCTGCCGAGCACTCGGGTCAGCACCCAGTCCCGCCACTGCTCGATCGGCACCTCGTCGAGGACCGCCGACAGGTGACGGAAGTAGGACGGCTGGCGGACGCACGTCTCGGCGATGGTGGCGTCCGTGCCACCGAGCCCCTCGACATAGGCGCGCCAGTCGAAGTGCGGCGCCAGGGTGATCAGTTCGTGCAGCGTGAGGAGGTTGTACGTCTTCTGCACGTCCCGCGTCTCGGCCCGCTCCCAGTGGCCTGCGGCAAGGCGGGTCTCCAGCGCGAGGACCGTCTGCGCGGCCTCGGCGGGCGAGGCGTGCCGCCCGAGCGTGAGCAGCTCGGTGAGGTGGGCGACGTACTTCTCGCGGATGTCGGCGAACTTGTCGTCGCGGTAGTACGACTCGTCGGGCAGGCCGAGGCCGCCCTGGAGGATGTTGAAGAGGTAGCGGTCGGAGTCGCGGTCGTCCGTGTCGATGTACGAGCCGAAGAGGCCGGAGCCGCCGACGCGCTCGAAGCGGCCGAGGAACGCCGCGAGCTCCCGGGTGTCCCGTAGGCCCGCGACCTCGTCGATCAGGGGCTGCACCGGGGCGAGCCCGCGGGCGGCAATGGCTTCCTCGTCCATGAAGGAGGCGTACAGCGTGGCGATCTTGTGGGCGTCCTCGGAGCCGGCCCCGTCCGACGCGGCGGACGCCAGCTCCTGGATGATCACCTTCACTTGTTCCTCGGCCGTGTCGACCAGCTGCACGAAGGGGCCCCAGCTGGAGCGATCATCGGGGATCGGCTCGTTCTCCAGCCAGTGACCGTTGACATGGCCGAACAGGTCGTCCTGCGGCCGGATCTCAGGGTTCATGCCCGCGCGGGCGTCATCCAGCATGCTCATTCGGGCACCCTACGCGGACGACCCGCCCCAGCACGATCGCCTTCCGCGACGTGAGTTGGTATGGACATGACCGCCGAGCCCCTCCTACACTCCGCCTGAACTCATCGTGAGAGCGCTCTCATCACCCTGTTCCTCCCCCACCCCGTTGGAACGACAGAAGGGCACCACCATGAGACGCAGAACCGCGGCCCGCGCCGCCCTCTCCTCCTTACTCCTCATCGGCTCCTGGGCGAGCATCGCGCTCGCACCCGCAGCCGACGCCGCACCCGAGCCCGCCGCCCCCGCGTCGGCAGGCATGCTCACCGCCCTGCGGGACGACCTCGGCGTCACACCGGGCCAGGCGCGCGAGCGCCTCGCCGACGAGAAGGCCGCCATCGCCGTCGACCGCGCGGCCCGGCGCACCGCCGGATCGACGTACGGCGGTTCCTGGTACGACGCCGACACCGGCAAGCTGACCGTCGCGACGACCAGCACCCGGAAGGCCTCCGCCCTGCGCGACACCGGCGCGGCCGTCCGCCTCGTCCGCCACAGCGCGACGGAGCTGGACGCCGCCAAGGAACGGATCGACAAGCTGGCCGCGCCTTCCGGGGTCAGCAGCTGGCATGTCGCGCCCCGCAGCAACAAGGTCGTCGTGAACGTCGTCGCTGCTCAAAAGGACGACAACGATGTCCGACGCTTCGTCGAACGGGCCCGGCGGGCAGGCCCGGTCCAGGTCGAGACGGTCGGCGCCGCCCCCACCACCTTCGCCGCCGGAACCGTGGGCGGAGACCCGTACTACACGGGCAACGTCCGCTGCTCGATCGGCTTCTCGGTGCACGGCGGCTTCGTCACCGCGGGCCACTGCGGCCAGGCCGGGGCCGGGGTGCGCGGCTGGGACGGCTCCGACATCGGCAGCTTCCAGGGCTCGTCCTTCCCCGGTGACGACTACGCGTACGTCAGTGTCGGCAACGGCTGGTGGACCGTCCCCGTGGTGCTCGGATGGGGCACCGTCCCCGACCAGTTGGTGCGCGGTTCCGCCGAAGCCCCGGTGGGGGCGTCGATCTGCCGCTCCGGTTCCACCACGCACTGGCACTGCGGCACCGTCCTGGCCAAGAACGAGACCGTCAACTACAGCCAGGGCGCCGTCCACCAGATGACCAAGACCAGCGTCTGCGCCGAACCGGGCGACTCCGGCGGCTCGTTCATCAGCGGCGACCAGGCCCAGGGCGTCACATCGGGCGGCTGGGGCAACTGCGGCGGCGGGGGCGAGACCTGGCACCAGCCGGTCAACGAGATCCTCTCGCGGTACGGCCTTACCCTGCACACGGCCTGACGGCGAGGGACCGCGCCGGGCCCGCGGGAGGGTCCGGCGCGTACACCCCCTCGGTGAGTCCTGACGGCTGGACGGCCCCGACCGGGTTCACCGCGGCCGCCCCGGAGGAAGGACTGCGGCTGCGACATCCACGTACGTACGACAGGTCCGCGGCCCCCGGTTCACGGACGGACGGAGAACCGCGATGACAGCACCGTCGGCCGGGATCCGGCGCCGCACTCGCATCGGCACGAGACTCCTCGCCATGGTCGCCGTGGGCGTGCTCACCCTGGGCGCCGCGCACGAGAGCGCCTCGGCCGACGACAAGGCCCGCCGCGCGACCGGTCACCGTTCACCGGCCTTGCGGCGCGTCAGGGCCCGGTGCTCGCGGTGAAGTTCGACAACGCGCGGATGGCACGGCCGCACACCGGTCTCGCGCAGGCGGACATCGTCTACGTGGAGAAGGTCCGGGGCGGCAAGAGCCGGCTGATGGGCGTGTACTCCAGCCGCCTGCCCAAGGCCATCGGTCCGGTGCGCAGCGCCCGGGAGTCCGACGTCGAGCTGCTGCGGCAGTTCGGTCGCCCGGCGCTCGCCTACTCGGGGGTGCGCAGCTCGCTCAGCGGAAGGTGTGGCTCGCCGAGGTGTACCGGACGGTGCGCGCCTGTGCGGGGGAGCCGCCGGCCGGAGCCGGGCCGAACCGGAAGCCGATGTCGGTGGGGCGGTCGGCGTTGGGGGCCGAGCGGAGTACCGACTTGGGGCGTACGAAGAGGTTGTGCGGTGCGGGGCGGTGGGCGCTGCGGAAGTAGGCACTCGGGAGGCGGCCGTGCGGGCGGACGTACAACGGTGACTCCCGGAGCATCGTTTTGAAGACGATCGTCATCCAGTACGTGGACATGCCGCCGTCGCGCTACAAGGACGTCAACGGCGCGGTGACCCCGCACATCAGGACGGTGGGCAGCGGCCGGGCCATGGTGCTGCGCAACGGCAAGGCGTACAGCACCCGTTGGAAGCGTTCCAAGGCCACCGGCGGTACGTCCTTCACGCGCCCCGACGGCTCCCGGATGCCGTTCGCCCGCGGCCAGGTCTGGATGGTGTACGCGGACCGCTAACCGCTCATGAGCAGGTGGACGGCGAGCGCGCCGGTCACGGCACTGGCCGCGAGCGCCGTCCACAGCCTCCCCCGGCCGCCGGTCAACGCCCGTCCGAGCAGCGCCCCGCCGCCCGCGAGCAGCAGCTGCCAGCTCGCGGACGCGACGAAGGCGGCCAGGACGAACGCGGCCTGCGTCGGCCGGTCGGGGGCGGTGTCGGTCCCGCTGCCGAGGACGAGCGCAGCGAAGTAGACGACGGTGATGGGGTTCAGGAGGGTGATCCCGACCAGGCTCAGATAGGCCCGCGCGGGCCCGATGGCGGCCGGGGCGGCCCCGTCCGCCGACCGCCGTCGGGCCCGGTGCTGCCGAATCGCCTTCGCGCCGCCCTGAACCGCGAGCGCGATGAGCACCACGGCCGAGGCCCAGCGGAGCGGATCCATGATCGGTTCGAGTACGCGGGTGAGCGAGGTCCCCCCGATCATGGCGACCAGCGCGTAGAGACCGTCGGCGGTAGCTATCCCCAACGCGGCGCAGGCACCGGTGCGCAGGGACGTCCGCGCGGTGAGCGCCACGAGATAGGTCCCGACCGCCCCGACCGGCATGGCGATGCCATACCCGGCGAGGGCACCCGCGACCAGGGCCTCGATCACAGGCGCGCGAGCTCGGGCCTCCACGGACAGCCGGGCTGCTGCTGTACGCGCACCGGGCGGGCGGCGGCGGACAGCGGCAGGGCGGCGGTTCTCGCGATCGTGGTCATGCGCGGATTCTGGGGAACGTGCGAGGGAGGGGGCAACTCCTTTTCGGTCACGGGGGGGGGCGTGGCGCGGGGCCCCGGGCGTCCGCGCCAGCCGGGAACGGCGGGCCTCTTGAGGGCAGACGGAGCCGATCCTGCGGGACAAGACCCGAGACGGCGCGCATGCGCACCGACCTGGATGCGGGCACCCCGGTCGACCGACGACCGGGCTAGTCACCTCCGGACGGACAACTCCCCCCCTTTCAGGCAGCACCGGGGGCGTGGCACGGGGGCGCCCCGGGCGTCCGCGGCAGCCGGGAACGGTGGGCCACTTGAGGGCAAGCGGAGTCGATCCTGCGGGACAAGACCCGAGACGGTGCGCATGCGCACCGACCTGGATGCGGGCACCGCGGTCGTCCGACGCTGGACCGACCAGTCACCTCGGGACGGACAACTCCCTCAACGGGTCTCCCCCGTCGATGAAGAGCCGCCCCGTGGGGGCCAGCGCGGCGGCGATGCGGGTCATGGCGCGGGCGCCCGCTTCCGGGTGGCGGCCGTCGAGCGCGCCGACCCGGAACGCGAAGACGAGGTCGAACGGACCCTCGCCCGGCTCCGGGACGAAGTCCTCGGCGGCGCACCGGCGCACGGCGAGCCGACCGGACGCGATCTCCGCCGCGCACGCGATCCGCGCCTGGGCCACCGCCGCGGCGGACCTGTCGATCGCCAGGATGTGCCCGGTGTCCAGCCGCGCCGCGACGGCCCGCGCGGCGGCACCGGGCCCGCAGCCGATCTCCAGGACCCGCAGATGCGGCTCGACGGGAAGCGCGTCGACGGCCTCGGCGAGCCGTTGGGAGAGCTGTGGCATGCGTCGACCGTACGCACTGAACGGCGGCAGGAAGAGCTTCTGCGGTCCCTCGGACAACGGGGTGATCCGGGCCCTTCTCACGGCGCGCCCCGCCGGCCATCGGCACCCCACGTCCGATAGTCACACCAGCACAACGAGGCGAAAAGCATGGAGTGATGCGTCAATGAAGATCCGCGTGAGGCACTTGGCCGTTTCCGGCAGCCTGGCCGTGCTGGCCGCCACGGGCAGTTTGACGGCAGCAGCCGCCGACGGTCCGTCACCGGCCGGGCCTGCCCTGCATCGCACCGGCCAGTCGCCGCCGACGCAGATGGGCGGACCGGCCATGGGACAGGACCACGGGCAGCAGCCATGGACGCAGGACCGCGACGACTCCCCGTCCGGGCACGGGGAGGAGGAACTGCCGGGCCACGGACACACTGAGACGCCAGGGCCGCGCCCCTCGGACGCGCCGTCGCATCCCACGGGCCACGGGGACAAAACCCCGCACACGTCCTCCGCACCCACACCCAGTCACACCCACACCCACACCCACACCCACACCCACACCCACAAGCCGAGCTCGACGCCGTCGGTGAGCGCGCCCGTCACTCCCCCCGCGGAAACCCCGACGCCCCCGACGTCGGACAACGGTGTGCCCACGCAGCCGACGCGCCCGCGCCCGCCCGAGCTGGCGGAGACCGGCGACACCAGCCTGTGGATGCTCGGCGCCGTCGCGGCCGCGGCGATGGCCGCCGGGGCGGGCTGCCTCGTACTCGGCCGCCGGGCACGCCGCTGACATCTCCGCCCTCCCCAGGACAGGCGTCAGCCCGGTGACCAGGATCGGTCACCGGGCTGACGTGAGGTTGCTCCTCCAGGGGCAGGGAGCGTCAGGTGCTCAGCCGCGTACGGACTCCAGCTCCCTGTCGCGGTCGGCGTGCGGCGCCGACGGGACGTCGCCCAGCTGCTTGTGCAGCTTCTCGCCCTCCACGTCGACGTTCGGAAGCAGCCGGTTGAGCCACTTCGGCAGCCACCACGCCGACTTGCCCAGAAGGGCGAGGACGGCGGGGACGATCGCCATGCGGACGACGAAGGCGTCGAAGAGGACGGCGATGGCCAGGCCGAAGCCCATCATCTTGATCATGTCGTCGTTCTCCATGATGAAGCCGGAGAAGACGCTGATCATGATGACCGCCGCCGCGGCGACGACGCGTCCGCCGTGTGTGAAGCCGGTGACGACGGCCTCGCCCGGCCGCGCCCCGTGGACATACGCCTCACGCATCCGCGTCACGAGGAAGACCTCGTAGTCCATGGCCAGGCCGAAGACCACGCCGATCATGAAGATCGGCATCATGCTCATGATCGGGCCCGGCTGGTCCACGCCGACGATGTCGGCGAGCCAGCCCCACTGGAAGACCGCGACGACTGCGCCGAGCGCGGCGGCCACCGAGAGGAGGAAGCCGAGTGCCGCCTTGAGCGGTACGAGGATCGAGCGGAAGACCAGCATCAGGAGCAGGAAGGCCAGGCCGACGACCAGGCCCAGGTAGGGCAGAAGGGCGTCGTCGAGGGTCTGCGAGAAGTCGATGGTCATGGCGGTCGCGCCGGTGACCAGGACCTCGGATCCCGTCTTGTCCCCGAGTCCGTCGACGGTCGAGCGGATCTCCTTGACCGCTTCCTCGGTCTTGTGGTCGCTCGGACCGGTCTTCGGTACGACGTTGAAGATCGCGGTGTCGTCGCTCTTGTTGGCCTGCGCCGGCGCCACGGCGGCAACGCCGTCGATCTTGGCGATCTCCTTGCCGACCGTATCGGCCGCCGCGGCGGCGCCCGCACCCTTGTCCTTGTCGACGGTGACCATCAGCGGGCCGTTGAAGCCCGCGCCGAAGGAATCGGACAGCATGTCGTACGCCTTGCGCTGCGTGGTGTCCGGCGCGGACGTGCCCTCGTCGGGAAGGCCGAGCTCCAGGCTCGCCATCGGCACGGCGACGGTTCCGAGGCCGACCACGGCGAGCAGCAGCACCGGCAGCGGGCGGCGCAGCACGAAGCGCGCCCAGCGGGTGCCCAGCTTCGGCTTGGCGTTCGGGTCCTGCAGCTCGGCCGGGGACTTCTTGCGGTCCTTGCGGCGCAGCACCTTCTTGCCCGCGAAGCCGAGCAGCGCGGGGATCATGGTGAGGGCGATGAGGACGGCGATCGCGACGGTGCCCGCCGCTGCCAGACCCATCTTGGTGAGGATCGGGATGTTGACGATCGCCAGGCCGGACAGCGCGACGATGACGGTGAGTCCGGCGAACACCACGGCGGAACCGGCGGTGCCGGTGGCGCGGCCCGCGGCGTCCTCCGGCTCACGGCCGTCGGCTATCTCCGCTCGATAGCGGGAGACGATGAAGAGGGCGTAGTCGATGCCGACGGCGAGGCCGATCATCATGGCCAGCGTCGACGTCGTGGCGGAGAGGTCGAGGAGGCTGCCGAGTGCGGCGATGCCGGAGACCCCGATGCCCACGCCGATGATGGCGGTGAGCAGCGGCATGCCCGCGGCGACCATGGAGCCGAAGGTGATGATCAGGACGACCGCGGAGACCGCGATGCCGATGAGTTCGGCGGAGCCGCCCATCTCCTGCTCGGCCATGACCGCGTCGCCGCCGGTCTCGACGGTGTAGCCCGTCTTGCGGGTGTCGTCGGTGGCCTTGGTCAGCGCGTCGCGCGCCTTGTCGGTGAGCTCCTGGGCGTTGACCTTGTACGTGACGGACGCGTACGCGGTGGTGCCGTCCTTGCTGACGGCGTTCGCCTTGTACGGGTCGGCGACCTCGGAGACCTGCGGGCCTGCGCCCAGGGTCTTGACCAGCTTCTCGACGTCACCCTTGGGGCCGGACTCGGTCAGCTTCTCGCCCTCGGGGGCCCGGATGACGACGCGGGCCGTGGCACCCTCTGCGCTCGCTGCGGGGAACTTCTCGTCGAGGAGGTCGAAGGCCTTCTGGGACTCCGTTCCCGGCATGGAGAAGGAGTCTTCGGGCGGTGCGGGTGCCGCGGACGCGGAGAAGCCGACGCCGACCAGCAGCACCACCCACATCAGTGCCACATAGCGGCGTCGCCGGAAGGCGAGGCGGCCTAGTTTGTAGAGGAACGTAGCCACGGCGAAAGGGACCCCCGTCGGGATTGGCAGGCAGGGTGACTGTGCCCGGCGTCACATCAGTGCACGTCAGGGCGGTCAGCAGGTTCCCCTCTAATATCCGGTCCGGATCGGGCCGTGAAGTCCGACTCAGAGTCGGACTATCGGCCCACGGGCGCTGTAGTGGCGTATACACAGGGTCATCCTCGGGTAGGAGATGTGATCGCCTCGTGTAGGACCCCCGGAGAAGACCGCCGCACCGGAAGCCTTGACTCCGCACCCTGGGGCAGTGGTTCCGGCCTGAACAACTCGGCCTCATACCAGGCCAATAGAGGCGATAAGGTAGCGAGTCAGCTCTCAGATAGTTGTCATACCCATCCAGGAGAACTTTTCGTGACTCTTGCCATCGCGCCGTCCGACGCAGCCGACACGTCCACCGACACCGCGGCGGCCGACACCACGGCGGCCGGTGCCGCGGCCGTCCCGTCGGCCGACGTGCCCGACCCGGTGGCCCGGGACGCCCGCGAGTTCGGGGCCTACGCCCGGACCGGCGGCTGGGCCTTCGCCCTGAAGGTCGCGCGCAGTGTGCGGCCCGGCGGACAGAGCCCGCAGGAGCAGGCCGCCGACGAGACGCCGAAGGTGTCGGCGAAGGAGTTCAGCGAGCTGGCGGGCTGCTCCGCCGAGCGCGTCATGCGCTACTACAAGGCCTGGGACAAGGCGGCCGACGACGGTCTCGTGCCGCACTTCGAGACCCTCACGCCGGGTGTCGACATCGAACTGCCGGACGCCGACGCCTGGTTGACCTACTACGCGTCCCGCTCCAGCGCGCTCACCCCGCGCGGCAACGCGATCACGGAGGCCGCCGAGGCCGAGGGCATCCGCCCCACCAAGGCGCTGGAGGTCGCCGAGAACCCGACGGCGCTGCGGGCCGCGATCCTCGCCGACCCCGGCACCGCGGAGGCGGCGCGGAAGGCGCTGATGGACCGGCTCGACGAGGACCCGGCGCTGCGTACGGAGCTCGTCCGTGACATCGTCCGCGCCGACGACCTGAAGAAGGCGGTCGCGGCCGAGGCCAAGGCCGGCGACCGCGTCGACTACGTACGCCAGATCGTCGACAAGGGACAGGTCAAGACCCCGGCGGGCCAGCTCATCGACGCGCCCGCCGAGCTGAAGGAGGAGGCCGAGCGGCATCTGTCCCTCATCGACGAACTGGACGACGGCGAGGACTCCGGCGAGTGGGCCCGCGAGGCGTACGACACCGTGAAGGACCTGGTTGCCCAGACCGTGCAGAGCGATCCGCAGCTGCGGGTCCAGGAGCGCCGCGCCAAGTTCTACAGCAGCCTGCAGAAGGCGACGAAGGTCTTCGAGGAGCTGACCTTCGACGACGCCGAGGTCGACGACATCTACGAGGACGACATGCTGCTGCGCCTCGAAGAGCTGCAGAAGTCGATCGCCGCGTGCATCTCGGCACTTCAGGCCGCGACGGTGGGCTCGGCCGCCGCCGGTGCCGGTGCGGCCACTGTCGCTGCCGCATCCGATGCCGTTGCCGTCTTCGACGACATGCCGACCTTCGATGCCACGCCGGACACCGCGCAGGACGCCGGCTGACGACCGCGGACCCCCACTCCCCCGTACATCCCGATGATGACCATGGGCACCTGCCGTAGCCCTGGAGTCGTACGGAATGACCCATACGCGGGGGGATTCGCCGCACCGCGCACTGCTCGTAGCTTCTTGATCAACGTACGGAGACCGGCGTACGGAGTTGATCGAGAGGTCATGGATCTATGCACGGCAAGGCATTCGCGCCCGAGTACCAGGGGGAACTGGGCTCGGCGCTTGGAGTGAACTCCTCCTACGAGGAGGTGCACGCGGCCGCGGGCCGCGCCCTCTCCCATGCGGACACCGCACTGGAGAGGGCGCGCGCCGCACTCGCCCTCGCCGAGGCGGGACGGCGGCTCGGCCGGGTGGACGAGGCACGCGCCGCCTGGCGGGAGAGCTACCGCAGCGCACGTGCCGCGGGGGACGTCGGCGCCATGGCCTGGGCGCTGTGGAGCGGCGGCACGCTCGCCCGCCAGTGCGGGCAACTACGGCTCGCCCGTCGCCTCCTTGCCTGGGGGGTCACGCTCGCGGCCGACAGCGGGGAACGGCTCGCCCATGGCTATGCGCTGGCCGGGCTCGCCGAGACGGGACGTATACAGGGGGATTACGCGGCCGTCGCGGCGCTGCACGAGCAGTTGCTCGAACAGGGGCGGGCGCACGGCGAGGCGCGGCACATGGTGTGGGCGATGTCCGGCATAGCGCAGATGCGGCGCAACGCCGGAGACCATGCCGAGGCCCTCGAACTGTTCACCGAGTGCGTCCGGATAGCGACCGACGCCCAGGACGCGCGGGGGCGCGCCTGGTCGCTGCGCGGGGTCGCCGACGTCCTGTCGCTGCGCGGCGAGACGGAGCGCGCCCTTGCGCTCCTGTCGGAGGCGGAGGTCATCTGCCGCGCCATGGACCTGGCGAGCGCGCTCGCCTACAACCACAAGATGCGCGGCAACGTGCTGTACCGGGACGGGAGTTACGGGGCGGCGCGCGAGACGTACGCCATCGCGCTCGATGAGTTCCGCGCCATGCGGGAACCACGCGGCATAGCCCTCGCACGGCTCGGCCTGGTGAAGTCGCGCGCCCGGCTCGGCCGCGACCGGGCCGAGACGCTGGCCGAACTCGACGGTCTTGAGCGGGACTTCGCCCGGATCGGGCTGCGGCACGCCCATGAGACGGCCGTCGCCTTCCGGGCGGAGATCGAAGCGGAGGCGAGTACGGAGGCGAGTGCGGAGGCGGGTGTTGACGCGGGTGCCGAGCTCAGCTCGGCGACACGTCGGTGACGTCGGACGGGTCGGTGGCGTCGGTGCGGTCCGTGAGCGTGATGCGGATCCCCACCGTCCCGCCGAGGCCGCGCCGGAGCCTGCTGCCGAGCAAGGTCAGCCTGCCGATCAGGCCGTACTTGCGGGCGAGGAGGGTGCGGTAGCGGGCCGTCCGCTCGGGGTCGCAGATCTCGGCGGTGGCGGGGAGTTGCTCGCCGGTGGGGTTGCCCCGCAGGTCGCAGGGGCCGACCAGGACGTCGGCGCGGTTGCGGATCCGCTTGACCTTCCAGGAGTCCGCGACCGTCCAGACGCCGAGCGCGGTGCCGTCCTGGACCACCCAGACGGGGCTCGGCACCAGCGTGCCGTTCTTGCGGTAGCTGCTGACCAGCAGATACTTCCCCGCACCGAGCCGCTGCGCCGCCGCGTCGTCCATGTCCCGCTCCAGAACTCTGCGCCGGCCCCGATGCGCGCCGACGTTGGGTGCGCGATCTTACGCCCGCCGCCAGCGGGGAGGCACGGCTCGACGCTGCTTGACACCTGCCTACTATCTGTTCGAGGCGTAACGGACAGGTGTCTACCGGCGGTTGGGGATATTGATCATGGCCAGAGCTAAGGTGCTCCGCGTGCTCGTCCTGACGATGGGGTACGCGTGTGTGGCGATCGGGCTCTTCCACGTACTGCTCGGGAACGCCTCGATCCCAGGGGCCGAGTCGGCCGGGGCGACGATCGACAGCCTGGGGCGGTTCTTCGGCGCGATCTTCGCCGGGTACGGCCTCGCCTGGCTCTGGGCGGCCCGTCAGTCGCCGATCCCCGCGGCGGCGGTGCGGGTGCTGACCGGGGTGTTCCTGCTCGGTGCGCTCGGGCGGCTGCTCTCGCTGGCCGTGGACGGGTGGCCGCACGGGTTCCAGGTGGCCCTCGGCGTGCTCGAACTGGTGCTGTCCCCGTTGCTCTTCTGGCTCGCGGACGCGGAGGAGAGGGCGGCCGGAGTCACCCGCCCGGTCACCCGGCAGGAAGCGCCGCCGTCGCCCTGAGCAAGTCCCGGACCAGGTCGAAGTCGATGCCCTCCGGGTTTTCCGGTTTGCGGAACCGCAGGCAGCCCTAGGGCCTGTCCGATGGGTCAGGCCGGTCTTCGCGCCGGGTGCCGATTCAGCAGGGCCGAGCGGGCCCTGGTGCGTGCAGCTGCAAGGCGGAGGAGGGCGACAACGCGGAGCGTTGGCAACCGACGACAACGCGGCAGATGGGCGTGCCAGGGGTCGCGACCCCGGCAGGACCCATCGGACAGGCCCTGGCCCATGTCGTGTCCGGCAAGGCGCTCCTCGAAGCCCTCGCGCACCTCGCCGCGCAGAAGGTAGAAGGAGACGTACTGCTTCTGGCTGGCGAAGGCAATCTCGGCGGTGACCTGCCGCTCGTACGCCGGCATCCCGTACGCCATGACCTCGTCAAAGCCCGGCAGCTCCGCCAGGCAGAGCTCCCGCAGTCGGGTCAGCGCGGGCCTGCGCCCGTCGGGGACCTCGGCCAAGTAGCCGGTCACGTCTTCAGCCGCGCTCTGCACCATTCCCCGAGGGTATGCCGGGACGCCCCGGCGGGCGTGCGCGGTCAGGCCGGTTTGTATCCTCGGCAGGCAGTACGGAAGCCCCCGGCGCCAGTACGGGCCGCGCCACCAGCAGTGAGAGGACACACCCATGACCACCGAGCTGAGCGCCGACGCCCTGAGCGGGCTCCGCGAGCGGGCCCTGCAGGACTACGAGGCCCTTGTCGCCCGCGGGCTCAAGCTCGACCTCACGCGGGGCAAGCCGGCGCCCGAGCAGCTCGACCTCTCCGACGACCTGCTGAGCCTGCCGGGCGGGCGGCACACCTCCGCCGACGGCACGGACGTACGCAACTACGGCGGCCTGCAGGGCCTGCCCGAACTCCGGGAGATCTTCTCCGGCGTGCTGCAGGTGCCGGCCGGGCAGCTGCTCGCGCTCGGCAACTCCAGCCTCGAGCTGATGCACGACTGCCTGGTGCACGCCCTGCTCGGCGTGGTGCCGGGGGCCGAGTCGCGCTGGGTGGACCAGGAGCGGATCGCGTTCCTGTGTCCGGTGCCCGGCTACGACCGCCACTTCGCGCTCTGCGAGCGGTTCGGGATCGACATGATCCCGGTGCCGATGACGGCCGACGGCCCGGACATGGACGTCGTGGAGCGCCTCGTCGCCGAGGACCCGGCGGTCAAGGGCATCTGGTGCGTCCCGAAGTACAGCAACCCCGACGGTGTCACGTACAGCGACGAGACCGTGGCGCGCCTGGCCCGCATGGAGACCGCCGCGCCGGACTTCCGGATCTTCTGGGACAACGCGTACGCCGCCCATCACCTCACCGACGAGCCCGCCGAGATCGCCGACCTGCTCGCCGCCTGCGCCGAGGCGGGCCACGTCGACCGCGCCTTCGTGTTCGGCTCCACCTCGAAGATCACCGCTGCGGGCGCGGGCGTCGCCTTCTTCGGCTCGTCCCCGGCGAACGTCCAGTGGCTGGTCGCCAACAACTCCAAGCGGTCGATCGGCCCCGACAAGATCAACCAGCTGCGGCACGTCCTGTTCCTGCGGGACGCCGACGGTGTGCGCGCCCACATGGAGCGCCAGCGCGCGCTGCTCAAGCCCAAGTTCGAGACGGTCGCCCGGATTCTGGACGCCGAGCTGGGCTCCACCGGTCTTGCCCGGTGGACCGACCCCAAGGGCGGCTACTTCGTCACCCTGGAGGTGCCGGACGGCTGCGCGAAGGAGGTCGTGCGCCGTGCCGCCGACGCGGGCATCGTGCTGACCCCGGCCGGCGCCACCCACCCGTACGGGGACGACCCGCGCGACGCCACCATCCGCATCGCGCCCAGCTACCCGGGGCTCACCGAGCTGGAGCAGGCCATCGAGGGCCTGACCGTGTGCGTGCGGCTCGTGGGGTACGAGAAGCAGGCGAGCTAGGTCCGGAGGCAACCGACCGCCGGCCTCACCGGTCGGCGACCCTCTTCGACTTGAAAACCGTGTTCATTTAACATGGGGGCTCCACCAGGCACCGTTCCGCCAAGGAGCCCCCCATGAGCCATGCCCGGCCGGCGGCCCCGCTGGGCGCGCGGGACACCCGCGCCACCGAGCGGGGCCCGCGCAGGACGCGGCAGCGCACCGCCGTCCTCGAAACGCTCGGCCGCTGCCAGGACTTCGTCTCCGCGCAGGAGCTGCACGCCCTGATGGCCCGCTCCGGCAGCACGGTCGGCCTGACCACGGTCTACCGCACCCTGCGCGACCTTGGCCGCGCCGGACTTGTCGACGTCGTACGCGACGAAGGCGGCGAGCGGCTGTATCTGCAGCGGCCCACGGACGAGCACAGCCACTACCTGATCTGCCGCTGCTGCGGCCGCAGTCAGCCGGTGGACGCCGAGGTCGTCGAGCGGTGGGCCGAGCGCCTCGGCGAGAGCACCGGCTTCGCCGCGCTCGAGCACACCCTCGAACTGAGCGGCGTCTGCGCCCGCTGCCAGGCCGCCGATGAGACCACTCCGTGCCGTCAGGCGCCGGCCAGGGATACTGCGGCCATGAATGCGCGTACAGACGCGTCGCCGGTGTCCCTTGCCGCCCCGGCCTGGGCCCTGCGGGCCGCCGAGCCCACGGACGTCGAGGTGATCGCCGAGCTGCGTGCGACGGCGATGCGGCCGGATCTGGAGCGGCTCGGCCGGTTCGACGAGCACCGGGTGCGCCAGCGGCTGCGAGACACCTTCTCGCCCCGGCACACCTCGGTGATAGTCGCCGACGGCGCCTTCGCGGGCTGTGTCACGCTGCGTCCCGCCGATGACGGGCAGTGGCTCGAGCACTTCTATCTTGACCCCGCGCTCCAGGGCCGAGGTCTCGGCTCGGCCGTGCTGCGGACGCTGCTCGACCGGACCGACGCCGCGGGCGACCTCGTCCGCCTGAACGTCCTGCAGGGCAGCGCCGCCAGGCGGCTGTACGAACGCCATGGGTTCAGCGTCGAGGAGCAGGACCCGATCGACGTGTACATGGTGCGCCGGCCGGGGGCCTAGCGATGGCGTGATGGCCGGGCGCGCGCTCTCACGGGCCGCGCCGATTGGCCCAAGCCGAGGTCCTGCAAGTGGTCCATGTATGGGACCACTTGGCTGCCTAATCTCTTCCCATCAGGCAACCGCCAGACGGCTCAACCGCCGCTGACCTGGGGAGAGTTGTGCCGCATCAGATCCTTCCGCCGGCCGGGGCGCCGCGCGTTCTCGCCGTCGCCCAGCTGAGCAACTCGCTGGGCGACGGCGCCTATTACGTGACCTCGGCCCTCTACTTCACCCGTGTCGTCGGCCTCTCCCCCACCCAGATCGGGCTCGCGCTCACCATCGCCTGGGCGATCGGTTCCGTCACCGGTGTCCCGCTGGGCGCGTTCGCCGACCGGAAGGGGCCGCGCGGAACGGCCGTGCTGCTCGCCCTTGCCACCAGCGCGTCGGTCGGCTCCTTCCTGTTCATCCGGTCCTTCGTCCCCTTCCTCCTCACCGCCGTCGTGTACGCCGTCGCGCAGTGCGGACTCGCCGCGGCGCGGCAGGCGCTGCTCGCCGGACTCGTGGAGCCCGCGGCGCGTACGGGCGTCCTCGCCCACCTGCAGTCGACGCTCAACGCCGGGCTCGCCGTGGGCGCCGCGCTCGGCGGACTCGCCCTGCGCCATGACACGCGCGAGGCATACCTGGCGGTCTTCGCGCTGGACGCGGCCGGTTTCCTGCTCTGCGCGGTCACGCTGCTGCGGCTGCCCGCGGTGCCGGGTTCCCCGGCCCGCGCGAAGGGCGAGCCGCGCCTCGCGGTGCTCCGGGACCGGCCCTACGCTGTCGTCACCGCGCTCAACGCGGTTCTGCTGCTGCGGATGCCACTGCTGAGCCTCGCGGTTCCGCTGTGGATCGTGGAGCGGACCAACGCGCCGAGCTGGCTGGTCTCGGCGCTCTTCGTCCTCAACACCCTCGCGGTGATGGCCTTCCAGGTGCGGATGGCCCGCGATGTCAGCGGAACGCGCACGGCGACCCGCGCGGTGCGGCGCTCCGGCCTGGTCATGCTGGCGTCGTGCGTGGTCTTCGCCTGTTCGGCTGCGGGCCTGCCGGTGTGGGCGACGGTGGCGGTCCTCGTCGTGGGGGCGGTGCTCCAGGTCGTCGCCGAGATGCAGCAGTCGGCGGGCTCCTGGCAGATCGGCTTCGACCTGGCCCCCGCCCACCAAGTGGGCCAGTACCAGGGCTTCTTCGGCACCGGCGTCCCCGTCGCCCGCACCCTGGGCCCTCTCCTGCTCACCTCGCTCCTGGTGATGTGGGGCGTACCGGGATGGCTCCTCCTGGGAGGCATCTTCCTCGTCACGGGGCTGGCGATGGGGCCGGCGGTGCGCTGGGCGGAGGCCGCTCAGCAGGCCTCGGCAGCTTCTCCCGTCCAGACGGTGGGCTTCGGCGCTCCTCCACGGAGCTAGGGCCTGTCCGATGGGTCAGGCCGGTCTTCGCGCCGGGTTCCGATTCATCAGGGCCGAGCGGGCCCTGGTGCGTGCAGCTGCAAGGCGGAGGAGGGCGACAACGCGGAGCGTTGGCAACCGACGACAACGCCGCA